>JBDRBN010000098.1:0-13677 GCA_043822785.1 Pseudomonadota bacterium | reverse complement strand
AACGAGGCTGCATCATGCATCGGGCCTCCTTGCCGTTGAGCCTTGGGCGGTTCACGGTTCGGAGGCTGTTTTTTACTCCCGCAAATGTCAAACCCTGTGAGTCCCCCAGCAGAGCTGGGGGTTTACCTTGAAGCAATTACTTTCTATTGGACGAGGCTGCAACCACCACCTTCTGATCCCGTTGTTTCAACCTGCTCGCCCGCAGCCTCTTGAGAGCCGGCACAAGGATTGGGCGTATCAATATTGACTGACGCCATCTCGATTGTCTGCCCGCCTTCGCTACAGCTTACAGTGGTATCGCCACCAGGGCTTTGGATGGTGCCTGACGGAAAACCACGCGGCGGATTGTCGAGCGGTTCAAAATCAGACGCACCGGTAAACTCAGAACCTATTGCCTCATACGTAACCTTATATGGTATGCCCGGCTTTATGCCGTGCAGATAGTAACGGCTGTCTCCATAGCAGCTAGGCTTTAATACACCAGAAACAAAAGCGCGTGAATCAACCATGGGCGCTGTGCCACCAAGCGCGCTCGAGGCTATCACGTTTACGCCCTTGAGCGCCTTGCCATCAGCATCGAAGATTTCTCCTGTGATCGTGCAGAAACCGTCTTCAAAGTCGCTGGAGGGATATATCCAGGACAACGTAACCGTGTCATCTCGTATGGGAGTGCCCTGCATGGGGGTAAGGAGCTCTGGATACATCGTTGGAATCACGTGGCTGTTATCACATGTGCCGCCCCTCACGCACGCCTTGGCCACATCAAAGTTTACCTGGCTGTGATCTAGATTTAGAAGATGGCCGAGCTCGTGAAGCACGGTGGATTTGAAAAGCTCTTGTGCTGTGCTCTGATCAGATGAAAGCACGTCGTTTTCCAAAAGCAAGCCGTTAAAGATGGCCACGCCCTTTGTGATGTGAAGCCCTGAGGAGTCGGACGCTATTGGCTGAGATAAACCTACCACAGCGTTTCGATTCTGCTCGCCAACCAGGTCAGCAACAATATCGCCAGTATCGTCGAATATGACAACGCTTGGACCTTCGGATGTATAGACATATGCATCGTAATTAGTTCCGTCTATATCGCCCACAGCACAGGTTGGATCATATCCAGTTTTTATGGTGGCTGTAGAAACCATCTGGCCAGATGCATTTTTCAACGTGACGCCGGTCCACTTTGCAAGTTGCTCATTGATCCACTGCACAGCCTCTGTGTTATTTACTGAATTTGAAAGCTTGCCCTCGTCAGCGCACCAGGTCATCTTATCGCCAACCCATCTTTGCGCAACACCGGTATTGTTCACCATGTCCACAACAAACGGTCCGCCGGCCAGAGCAGATCCATATGCTGCAAATAACAGAAACAAAGCTAACGAGACTATAAGGCTTTGATGACGCATTCGTCACTCCTTCTCGTTTAAGTTTTTTACAACCTCTTTAAAGTTACTATAATCCATGGGGCCAGTAGGAACCGTTACGCCCCGCTTAATGCCACCCGCAGAAAGGGCCTTGGTCATTGCCTTTGTTGCTGGCAGGTTAGTAAACAGCCCTTTGTTGCCTGTTTGATTGACTACCTGCACTTTCCCTTCAGGCCCCTTAATGACGGTGAACTTACCTTGACCTAATCCCACTGGCGCTCTGAGCCCAAGCCTGGATGGACTTGTTAGTAAAAGAGTGTACTCTTTTCCTATCTCATATAGCGGCGGTCCATATACGAATGGTTTGCCAAGCTTGAAAGCTTCGTTTCTCGAAGCTCCCCACTGAGTAAACGAAAACTCCGCAGGCACATCACCTTTTAAGATCTCGGAAACTTCGAACGTATAAGTCGTAACCAGAAGTCCGCCCGCAACGCTTGAGCTCTTCATCACACGAGACTGGGCTTTTGTACAAGTGCCAGTAAAAGCGACATCTGCCTGCATAAGCTGTGAAATGTTAAGAGAAATAGCTTGATTGGCCCAAGTTATCTTTGCCCCTACTGATGCAGTAAAGATAACACAGATCCCAGCAAATATAAGTATGATGCGTCTCACAGAACACCCCTCTCGTTAATATTATATCTCAAGAACGCAAGCTAGTGTGAATCTTTATTAAAGTCAATCCTTCGACTCTCCGGCCAAAGGCCGGAGCTTGCTCAGGATTGACCGTTCGGCTGAGCTGAGTCGAAGCCCTGAGCTCCGTCGAACGGATCAACGGGATCGGAGATATAAAAAAACCGGCTTTTCAGGTTTGAAAAGCCGGTTTGAGTTGCAAAAAAAATTACTTATTGGCCTGGTGCGCCAGGTAATTCCCAAGGCACAGGCACTGACCCGTCGCCCTGTGGTGCATCGTCTTGGGCATCTGAATCATCCGCTGAACCTTCCTCATCCTCAGCGGGCTTCTCTCCTTTTACAAGGGAGATCGAATAGGATGCACACGCATCGCTGTATTGCCCTTCAGCATCCGCCTCTATCACTTCGCAGCTGCCTGTTACTGTCTCATCCTCGTCAGAAAAAGTGAGGTAATAAACGTGTTTCGTACTTCCTGACTGAAGCATGAAGATCGCAGCGTTTCCTTTAAGCTCGCCAGCAGCAAGAGTCTCATCTTCAAAAGTAATGTTCAACGTATTGTCCAGATGAATTACATCGAGAGCAAGTGGCATCTCTGAGCTCACTTCATCAGATACTCCAACGCAAGAATTAGAATCTAGCGTCATGCTCCCAGAATAATAGCCGTTATAAGCGCCCACGTTTGCTCCTGGAATCAGGGGCACCTCGCTAGGATCAAATCCTGCATATGGCTCATTGTCATGATCAAATGCAGCACAACCGCCAATTAACACGATGGCGCAAAGAACGACGAATAAACGATATCCCATAATCCCTCCTCAATACCTGCCGGCAGGCAGGTTATGCCAATGCTTTGGCAGATGCGTTTTTATACCCTCTATTAAGAGTATCGACACATTTCGATAAAAGTTGCGTAAAAAAGTGGAGGCTTATTTAGCCTTAAATATCAAGAAGTTGAAGCCATAAAACATGTAAGTTCAGATTTCTCAGATATGATGAATCAAGAATCGGCCGCATCTTTCGCATACAAATATCGTGTCAGGATTTCTGAGCATCTCAGCAGCAACGCCGCTGGATAGCGTCATGCTGCATCCGGTGCATATGCCATGTGGCGCCTCGACCAGCGCTTCTCCGTGATGCGCCATAAGCCGATCAAACCTGCTCAGCATGCTGCCGGGAAGCTCTGCGCGCGCAAGTTCAATTTGACGATCAAGACCTTTGGCGTCAGCGCTTCTCTTGCTCTCAAGAAGCTGAAGCGTAATGAGCATATCACCTTCGACCTTGGTAGCACGTCCGGCTAGCATATCTATTTTCACATCAGATAGAGCTGCGGCGATCGCATTGTTATCCTTTTCACATACGAGGCAGTTGCGAAAAGAGGCGTTGGCAAGCTTTGAAACAAGACCTGCAAAGAGCCTATTGAAGAGACCTGGCTGCGCAGGCTGCCAAACCACTAACACGATGAGTTGAACTGGCTTTTTATCAGTCGCACCAAAGTCTATTCCGCCCGGATGCCTACCAATCGCGATGACAGGTTTGTCTCCAACATCTAAACGCGCGTGAGGAATTGCCACTCCATCGCCAAGCGCTGTGCTGGCAAGATCCTCTCGCTCCATTATACGTGCAACAGCTTCGGACTTGTTGGTTATGAGTTTTTGCTTCCAGAGCAGATCCACCAGATCCTCTATGGCGGATTTCTTCGAACGGTTAGTCATGTTGGCGAGCACCTGATTTGGTCCTAACATCTCGCCCAAAGTCACTTCCATAACCCTGGCATGCATTTTATATTCCTTTCTCAATATGTCATATAAAGTTGCTTGAATATGACTGTGACATCCTCGCGTCAAGCAAGATCATTCCTCCGCCTATATTTCGGCTGCCAATCAAAATAGTTGCGCATTTTTTTTGCATGAAAAAATCGCGCAACATTTTCCAAGGTATGCCGATAAACAAATGTAAAGCATATGAATAAACATATCCCATGAAAGGGGAAGGGTATGATGAGAAATCTAATTTTTACAATAATATCAGCATGTTGCCTAATCATCCTTGTCGGTTGTGAGGGCAGTAGCAATATCGAGCCACAGCCAGAAATCATTGCCCAAGGAGCAACGATCACCAAGGCTGAGCTTATCGACGCCCTATGGAATGAGGAGGCCGAGGTCTCTCAGGATGTGCGCTGCCTTGTTAGCTCTAGCTTTAAAATCACGAGCAAAACCCCTTTCACCATTGCCAAAAACACTATGCCCACAGACTTCAACTCAGCAGAAGTGGTGGTGGTAAGCCCAGTCAACATCGCATTTGACGATGCTAGCACAGATGGCCGTGGAACAGGCTGTGGAGAAGGCGTTCTTCAGTACAGCGTCTCCGCAAGCGAAGACACACCCATAGACATAGAATCAGCCATTGAACTCAAAGCCAGGCATTCGCTTATCCACATGGCTAGCGGCGCTCACACCTCTTATCCTGGCTGCACCATAAGGGCTCACTTTGATAAGGCTGGTAAAACAATTTGCGATCCTTCGCTTATCGAAGAGGAAACAGAAGAGGAAACAGAAGAGGAAACACCTCCGCCAGAAGTCCCTGATGAACCCACCAATCCAGAAGATGATGACGATAACGTAATAGTCATTCACCCGGGTGTGATCGATATACTAGGCGATGATGATGAAGAAGACGATGATGAGATCTCCTTTGTACCATTTCCCGGTTTAATCGAGATCAAAGCTCAGGTCGTCGATGAAGATGGCGTACCATGCGGCAAAGAGGAAATTAAGTCTGTAAAGATAATGGTGGATGAGTACAATTGCCAACTGCAAGGATTCAACCCGAACAGTTGACCCTTCGACGGCTCTCAGGGTCAATCCTGAGGACCTCGACTGAGCTCGGTCGAAGTCCGAAGCCGGCCTGGGCCGGCGAGTCGAAGGATTGACATAAATTGAGCTAACCTTTATTCTTAAAAAATCAATGAGAACAGACCTTCATCCCACGACCTTTCTGGCCATTGTTTTGTTGACCCTGATCCTGTTTATTGGCTCTGCCTATGGATATGACATCCCATCAGATCTAAAAGGCGACGGCGAGATAACTCTATATCGTCCTGCCATAAACGAACGCGAGACTTTTCGTTATCGAGATGAAAACGGAAATCACTCCCGCGAAACCATGGATGCCATAGCTTATTTTTTTCGCTGTCGAATGACTGATGAGGAATTTGTCATAGACTCCAAACTCATAGAACTGATCGATGCGATAGAAGATCACTTCAACGCCAAGGAGATAAAGCTGGTTTCTGCCTATCGCAGCCCTATCCGCAACTTTTCCATGCGCATGCGTAACCGACGAGTAGCCAAGGAAAGCTATCATATGAAAGGAATGGCTGCAGACATTGAAGTGTCTAATATATCTGCGCGCCAAGTGAGAGATTTTGCCTATGTGCTAAACCAAGGTGGCGTTGGCTACTACCGCAAACGTAGTTTCGTTCATGTTGATACTGGCCCTTTGAGAACTTGGGGGTTCAAGCCAAGACGCTACCCGCAGCGCACAGCTCCTGCCATGTCGCACAAGTAGCGCCCAGCGCTAATCCTGTTTTAACAATTCCTTAATTTTCGAAAGCAGTTCATCATAATCAAACGGCTTGTTGAACAGCGGGATATCACCGATCAGTTTGCGCTTCTCTTTGCCTAACAGGCGCATATATGCGGTGATAACTATGACAGGAGGATTTGGGAAGACCTCATGCTCTTCTCCGATTGTCTTGAGAAATGTAAAACCATCCATCCTTGGCATCATTATATCGAGAAGTATGATACTTATGTTTTCGCGCCTTAATACTTCAAGCCCCTCTAGTCCGTCATAAGCCTCAAAAACATTAAAGCCATCGTGCTCAAGCCGCTCTTTTAAAGTGAGCACAAAGTCCTTCTCATCATCTATAACAAGAACTGTTTTTTTGTTTTCAGCCACATCTCCCCCAAAAAAAGAATATTATTGATATCAACGATTGGGCTGCTTGGCAAGCTCACTCGGCTTTGCCCATGCAAATAATGTACTCTGCAGAAAGTGCTGCAGGCAGGTCAAGTATCTCTGCTGCAGCATCTTGCCTGACAGCACCTATTGGAATCGCACCCAGACCCAATGCAACAGCTTGAAGGAGTATATTCTGCGCAGCATGGCCCTGCTCGATATTCGCATACATCTTGCCCCTCTGTGCATAGGAGCTCATTTTTTCGTAATTTACTGCAAATACGACCGACGCTGGAGCATCGGCAACCCAGCGCTGACCCAACGCTGCAGCCGAAAGCTTTATCCTAAAATCTCCACCCTTGATCCTTACGAGCGCGTGTTTATGAGGATTGTAGCGATAGATACCCGAAGGCAATCCCTTTACCTTACCAACTACTAAATACAGGATTAAAGGATATAGGGCACCAGCAGACGGAGCTGTGCGCTTGCCAGTAGAACCTGTAATGCCCTGCCCTGCCCAAAGAAGCTGCGAGATTTCATCAAATGTGAGCTCGGCTTCACTGTAATACCGAATTGATCGTCTCTTTGACAATGTTTCTTCTACAGATACGGTGCCCTTTAGCTTTGGCGTTGGCAGCAAGATTTGCGATGCCAGGCCAGCAAAAGAATGGTTGTGTTGTGCTATCAACATGATGATTACAAGAAAACAAAATGCAGTTCGCGTTTTCATATTAGCCCCCATCAATAACACGCCTTGATAATAAGCCCTGCAGCGATAAGAAACATGATGATGCCAAATGCCTTCTTGAGTAGCTCCCTATCCATGTGAAGCATTGTGCGCGAGCCAATTTGTGCACCAAAAAATACGCCAGGTGCCAATATCAAACTCATGGTCCAATTCCAGTGCCCTGCGAATAAATGGCCTACAAAGCCGGAACCCGCTGTAATGCCCACCATAAACCCGCTGGTTGCGATAGCTATATCCATGGGCACGCCAAACAAAAGAACCATCATAGGAACTTTTATAACACCCCCACCTATCCCGACCATCGCACCTATAGCACCTGCTATAAATGATAGCGGCAACGCAAAAATCAGATTAATACTGTATCGTTCACCACATGCCTCTCTATGCCAGAGATACCAGTGCTTATGCTGCAGGGCATGAGGGATAAGTTTTAGCCTTTGCCTTAGCATGCTTATGCCTGCGACGATGATGGTGACTGTTAGCAAAGCCATGAGTAAATTCTGAGGGATGAAATCTGATAGATATCCACCTGAAAGCCCTCCGGCCACAGAGAATAACTCCAGCATAATTGCCATGCGCCAATCTACCTTTCCAGCGCGGCGATAAACTGATGTAGCGGAGATGGAGAGTATAATAATGAGAAAGAGGCTGGTAGCGGCAGCCTCATGGATACCAATGCCAAAGAATATTTGGATAGGCGTGTAGAACACGCCGCCGCCGATACCTAAAATCGAGACCACAAAGGCAACAACGGTCAGGCATAAGGCTAAAGCAACATAGAGGGTGACTGACATGAGGAGAATATAGGCTAAAAAAACAGCGATTACAATTTTGTTATGCTCGCAAGCTGGCAGCTACACTTTCAGGCGTGACCTCGATGGCATATTCACCAAACCCGCGCTCTGCTCCGCCCAGGTGCTTAAAAGGCATGATCTCTATGTGCAAGCGATAATGGGAATGATCTTTTGTAGCAGGAAGCTGGTGAAAGATGATATTCATGGTATCGATATTATGTTGGGAGTACAATCTTTGAAGCAATGTATTGAGATTGGTGCATAAGCTGCTTAACTGGTCACTGCTGCACTGGGAAATGGAAGTTATGGGGGCCTTGCAGATCAGCCAAGTCTCAAAAGCTGTGCGCGGAGCAAAAGCAGCTATGACTGCTGTGTGCTCATCTTCGCCTATCCACCTTAAGCCTTTTGCTTTTTCTGCTTTTATAAGGGCATCGAATATGTTTATATCCCACTTATCACGAAAGGCTTTAGAAACAGTCATCTCCTCTTGAATATGGTTGGGTATATATGGAAGAGCGCCTACCTGCCAGTGAAAGTGGGCGATGGATGACCCCCATCCGTGGTTTCTAAATAGCATGGGAAAGCTACCCTGCTGTTCGATTTCGCCAGCCAACTTAGCTGCAACACACCAAGCTTCAAACTCCTCCTTTTCATCGAGTTCACTGAAACTGATCTTATGATCAGATGTTTGAACAATATTTAAATGATTGATAAGCCAGGGATAGAGGTTTGGAAAAACGCGCAATGTCCAGGATGACTCGCCAACGCGCATATAATCGCCACCGGTGGTTACACATCTGGGAGTTTTGTCTTCGTTGCCTTTACAGAATACGCATTCACTCTGCTTCATCTGAAGATTCATCGAGCCCATGGGACGCTCTGCACGAGCCATATTTATATGGGCCCAATCGTTGGTAAGGCAGCTCTTGCGGCGTATCAGCGGTTGATGCAAGATCCCGTCGTTTAAATATTTATCAAGCCCGCTGGGAAGGCCAGCTTTGGGAGGAAGTACTGTTACGGTTTCTTGGCGTTCGACAAACAGCTGTTTCTCCCACTCCACTGTCTTTTCTTCTGCCTCGATAAAGCAATTTTTTTCTTTCATATGCGATATCTTCTCCTTCATCGGACAATAGCCCCAAGAGTTGGCGCCACAACTTATTATTTTCTCTGTTGTGGCGATTTTTGCTCTGCTTCTTGCGGCTGCATCATTTTTATCCTTGGGCTGTGCATCATCATTTTATTATGCATCATGTCCTTTTTGTACCATTTGCCGCCCATGCCACAACCAATATCTACACCAGTAATGTAGAGAACTCCGTGAAACGAAGAGCAAAGGAAGATGAGAATCGAGACTATAACCACGACATAGCCAACTATCTTTGCAAACACCTTACAGCACATTTCTTCCTTACAGCACATTTGTTCTTTCCATACCTTCATGAGCAAATACATACCTGCTACCAGCGCAATAAGCGACAACGCAATAGCCATATTTATCTGAAATATCATGTTACCCCCTTATAGTTATTCAATATTCAACAACGCGCCGGACTATAATGGAAAACATCAAGTTTGTTAATCGAAATCATCACTTAAGCTTATTGAGACTTAGCCGGGCTATGTTCGCACTTGGGAAGTGGCATATCGCCACAGCGCTTATATTCAATGCCATTCCAATGGGTTAGCCGGCAGCTATCGCCTTTACATATCAGATAATATAACGCTTCCTCGCCTGGATAATGAACGGTATCCGGCAAGGCTTACACAGGGATTTTCCTCAAACTCGCCTGTGCAGACTACATCGGTGATCTCACCTCTTATGATATGGCTGGACTGCTCTTTGAGCTCCTTGGGACTGAGCGACAGCATAAGGGCCCAGGCAGATGCAGTAAGGCTCAACCAGAACGCAAGTGCAAATGTACAAGTTAAAATTCTCATCGTTCTCCTCTGGGCATGAGCAACTTATTCAATTAACTTTCTTCCAGCTCTGATTATGAAATCTTCCTCTGCTCTTTCTTGCATAGCTTTTAACTCATCCTGGTCATTGAGTATCATGTTACAAGTATCTGTTCCGGGCAGTGTATGCTTATGCACCTTTTCATCTGCGCTTCGCACTGCTATTATAATGCCGCCTATAGTCAAAAGATAAGCGGCTACGCGAGCCCAAATTTGTTTGGTATTCAAACGTTCTTCAGCATGCTCACCTGCTCTCTTTGGAGAGCTATATAGACGAAGCCCAAAAGCCAACATTATAAGAGCCCCGGTTATCCAAGGGTTATAATCGTCGATCGTTCGTTTAGATAGCACGGCTTGTTTGGCCTCCTTAGCTATACGGCGAGGCACTCCTACAATAGCTAAGTTGCCACCAATTTCTGAATATCTTTGCAATAGAAGCGATCGCCCCATTTCAGCCATATTATTTGTTTGAATGATCTTTATTCCATCAGTGATGTTGGGATTGCCAACGAGTTTTAGAAGTTCGTTTCGATAAGTTCTGCACCGGAGCATAATCTCGGCGTTGTTCGGGGGCTGCTTGAGCTCAGCCCGCCACCATCGCTTAACAGCAGCTTGGCCGCTATCGATCATCTTGGAATTAGTCCACATTTCTTTGACTTCAGGATTTGTGACATATCCAAAAGGATAACTCAAAGAGGGACCACTTACGTCAAAGCTAAGAGCATCGTACTTAACGTCAATCCATGGATCCTTGCTGCATTTGCAGAGCGCAGCTGTTGTCATGACTGTAAATGCACTCCAGATCGTCGCTCTTAAAGCATTGACGAGTGCACCCATGATGATTCTCCCAAAGCTGCCGTTACATTAGATTACTGTTTGGAATCTCTAGTATGCCATTACAGCGAATACAATAGAAAAGGCGAAAAAGGATATTGAATAAATGCCAGCAAGGCGAGACAAACTACCTACCACACTTCGCCGAATAGTAAGGTATTGGGTCCATTTATGTGGGGTTTACTTCTTCATCGGAATTTAGCGACTATCTTATTATTCAGCTCGACTTTGAATCCAGCTAAATTTTTAAGCATTTCCTTGGCCTCTTCAACAGTTTGAGGCTCCTTTTTTGCGAAAGATTCAAAGTTCTTTTGATCCTCCAAAAGCTTGCCGAAATCCATTTCTAGAACCGTGATTTTATTCCCATCACGGTAGGTAGCGTTTGTCTCAACTATTTCACCTTCTGTTTGAATGGTAATGCCGATATAGAGGTCCTTGAAAATTTCGCGCAACTCATCTAGTTCTTTTTGTTCGGCCTCTTTGTCTTTTTTGTCAGCCTTTTGCTTTTTCTCCTTTGATGACTTGGTCGGGGCGGGGAAACTCACAATGAGCGTGGATGGGTCACCTTTTTCAAACTTAAATGTGATATTTTCCTGCTTGGTATCAGATTTTGCGTCCTTGGAGGTCTTGGGCCCTTTATCGCCCGGGTTCTGGTTGATCCTCAAATTATTTATATCAGAAAAAGCGTAAACAACCTCATAACCCTCTTTCGTTTTTGTGTTCATCATTTTGCTGGAGACATATTTGACATCAGGGCCGTATTGCGCCGCATCTGCTTCGAGCTTTTTCTTATCATATATATCTATCTTTTTCGTTTTTTGCCCCTTTTCAGCAGGAAAACTGGAAAAAAAATCGTTCAGCTCCTTGAGCGCGGATTTAGACATCATCACTGTTTCGATTATTTGTCCGCCGCCGTCTTTGTTTACGGTGATCTCCTGTTTGACCTCAAGGCAGCCACAAAGGAAAAGGGGCAAAATGAAGAGAATGATTTTTTTAAATTGTTTCATAATTTCCTCCGGTGATTGATGTATATACCACGTACTGACATATGCATATCTAATAATTTTGGGGCAACGGTTATATTTTTTAACCCATAAAAATAATATGTTATATATGTAACATATTATCAATGCAGGTTACACAAATTAAAACAGGCTAAGATCGGCTCCGTATGAAAGATTTTTTGCATTTACTCCCTGATCTGACCTGTTCCAAGCGCAAAGTATTTTTCGATTGTGAGTTCTCGCAGGCCCATGGGGCCGAATGCGTGCAAGCGCGTGGTGCTTATTCCTATTTCAGCGCCAAGCCCAAGCTGGCCGCCATCGTTAAAACGCGTTGAGGCATTGACCAAAACAAGCGAGCTCTGCACGAGCCTAATAAACTCCCTTGCCTCATCGTAATCGCGCGTGATGATAGACTCGGTGTGCGATGATCCATACTTCTCAATATGTGCAGCAGCCTCTGACAATCCATTGACCACGCGTATAGATAAAATCAGGTCAAGATACTCCGTATGCCAGTCCTCTTCCGTAGCAGCCTTAATCGTTGGAAGAAAACGTCGCGCCTCATCGCAGCCCCTTATCTCAACGCCGCAAGAAGCCATGCTTTCTGATATTCGTGGCAGGAATTTTTCAGCTATTGTCCTGTTCACGAGCAGCGTTTCCATTGCGTTGCACACGCCTGGTCGCTGCACTTTTGCATTGAGGCAGACCTTTTTTGCAAGTTCAAGATCAGCGCTTTGCGAAACATAGATATGGCATACGCCTTTGTAGTGTTTGATCACAGGGATGCGGGAGTGCTGGGCCACATAGCGAATGAGCCCTTCGCCGCCGCGCGGGATAACGATATCGATGAATTCGTTAAGCTTTAGAAGTTCGCCTATGGCTTCGTGTTCCGTATATGGGATGATCGATACTGCGTCTTCAGGGACGCTGTTTTTTTGAAGTATTTCGCGGAATATATTGCCGATCGCCAGATTAGAATTGTGCGCTTCCTTGCCGCCTCGCAGAATGCATGCGTTTCCGGATTTAAGGCAGAGTCCTGCCGCGTCTGATGTGACATTAGGCCGCGACTCGTAGATTATAGCGATGACACCAAGCGGAATGCGCATGCGGCCAACGAGGAGTCCGTTCGGCCTCGTGCATACTTGGCTAATTTCTCCAACAGGGTCTGGGAGGTCTGCCACTGCCGTAAGTCCCTTGCCCATCTCCTTGATGCGGGCCTCATCAAGGCGAAGCCGATCCATGAGAGCTTCAGAAAGCCCCTGCGCGCGGGCTTCATCAAGATCCTTCTTGTTTGCCTCTAATATGCTCCCTGATTTTTCGCACAAGGCTTTGGCTATTCCCAAGAGGATGAGGTTCTTTGTCTTCGCTTTAAGCTGCGCAAGCGATTTGCTCGATTCTTTTGCAGACTGGGCAATGGCAAATAATTCCTGTTTCATTTTTTATCTCCATTCAGATGATGACCAGGTTATCCCTGTGAATGGCCTCATCCTGGGATTTGTAACCCAGGATACCTGCGATCTCAGAGCTCTTTGCGCCCATTATCTTTTTCAAATCCTCAGAGCTGTATCCACAAAGGCCGTGCGCAAAGACCTCTTGATGATGATCCATCAAGCGAACAGGATCGCCGGCCCTAAAGTTTCCTTCCACATTTACGATCCCTGAAGGCAGCAGGCTTTTTCCTTTCTCTAACACAGCACTTCTTGCCCCATCATCAACCGACAATGTGCCGAGCGGATTAAGATGATATGCGATCCAGGATTTGCGGCAGCTAAGCTTTTCAGCGCTAGGCATGCACAGGGTTCCCACCTCTTCGCCGGAAAGGATCCGGCTCAAGACGTTTGGAATGCTACCATTTGCGATCACTGTGGGCACGCCAAAGCGCGCAGCTTTGTGGGCTGACTTGAGCTTTGTGAAGGCGCCCCCTGTGCCGAGCGGCCCATTGCTCTTTGCCATTGAGGAGATCCGCTTCTTGTCCACATCTGTGAGAGTGTTAATCAAACTGGCATTTTTGTCTTTTCTAGGATCCCTGTCAAAGATACCGTCTGTGTCAGTAAGCATTACGAGCAACTCCGCCTCGACAAGATGTGTTGTGGCGGCTGCCAGCGCGTCGTTGTCGCCGAACTTAATCTCTTCTACAGAGACGGTATCGTTCTCATTTATTATCGGAACAATCTTGTGCTTAAGCAGCATAAGCAGCGTTGCGCGGGCATTTAGGAAACGGCCTCGGTCTGATATGTCTGCGTGGGTTAGGAGCACTTGGCCAACCTTGATCCCGTATCTCCTGAACGCCTTAGTGTAGAGATCCATCAGGTAATTTTGGCCAACAGCAGCAGCTG
>JBDRBN010000097.1:0-31007 GCA_043822785.1 Pseudomonadota bacterium | reverse complement strand
AACGAGGCTGCATCATGCATCGGGCCTCCTTGCCGTTGAGCCTTGGGCGGTTCACGGTTCGGAGGCTGTTTTTTACTCCCGCAAATGTCAAACCCTGTGAGTCCCCCAGCAGAGCTGGGGGTTTACCTTGAAGCAATTAGTAACTATTCACGTGAATTCTAGTATGTCATTGCGAGGGCGTAGCCCGAAGCAATCTCCTGATTTACGGGGATTGCTTCGCTATCGCTCGCAATAACAATGATTGTTATCGAGGAATAAGACAATGAATAAAAGACACATCTTTCATTCCATGGCGATATTAGCGGTCATCGCCATGTTGCTCGCACTCATCATCTTTGGTAGCCAAGCCCAGTGCGAAAGCAAACACATTGAAAAGCAGGATGATGTTATGAGGATGCCTGCTGTATCAGGCGCATTCTATCCTGCGGATAAGACTGCGCTCAGCACCATGATCGATGGCTTCTTGGAAAAGGCAAATTCTCCAAAAGCCAAAGGCAAGCTCGTTGCACTCATAGTACCTCATGCAGGTTATGTGTTCTCAGGCCAGGTAGCTGCGTACGGATTTAAAGACCTTGTGGGAGATCATTTCGATACTGCAATACTTATATCTAACAGCCACAGACAACTATTTGACGGCATCGCAATCTATCCGCGCGGCAGATGGGTCACACCTTTAGGTGAAGTATCTGTGGATGACGCTCTTGCGCGCAAGCTCATAGACTCGAGTTCTCTCATAAATGGCAGTGAGAGCGCATTTTCAGGTGATCACACGTTGGAAGTAGAACTGCCTTTTCTACAGAAGACATTAAAGAACTTTAAGATCGTGCCCATCCTGTTTGGCAACGCAGGCCAAGAAGACTGGCGTATTCTGACCAACGCTATTTTGGATAACACAAGGGATGAGAATGTCTTGATAATCGCAAGCAGTGATCTGTCCCATTATCCTTCATATAATGATGCGAAAGCTGCAGACAAAAACACGATCGACGGCATTCTCAGCGGCGATGCAAAGACGTTGGAGCAGAACATCGCAAAGACCATGCAAAAGAAACTACCCAACGTCGTCACCTGCGCATGTGGGGAGGATGCTATCAAGACCGTAATGACAATAGCCAAGGGCATGGGAGCAGATGATATCAAGCTTCTCAACTCGGCAAATTCAGGCGATGTGTCGGGCGAAAAGGGGCGCGTAGTAGGATATGCGGCAATCGGCTTTTTTGCATCTGAGCGTCCAAAGGGGATGAGTGACGGGCCTCTTAACAAGGAGGAGCAAGAAAAACTCCTGAACATCGCCAAGCAATCGGTGGAATCATTTGTTAAAAAAAGAAGCATGCCAAACTTTGAGATATCAGATCCTGAACTAAATAAATATCTTGGTGCATTTGTAACCTTAAAAAAGAACGGCCGGCTCAGGGGCTGCATCGGCCGCTTTTCCCCCACCACGATACCCCTCTATCAGGTAGTATCGCTCATGGCAATTTCAGCTGCCACCCAGGACATGAGATTTGCGCCTGTTGAGAAAGACGAACTTAAAGACCTCACCTATGAAATCTCTGTGCTCACCGAACCTAGAAAGATCGACAGCTGGAAGGACGTAGTGCCGGGAAGAGACGGCGTGATCGTAAAAAAGGGATTTCACTCCGGCGTATTTTTGCCCCAAGTGGCAACAGAGTATAATATGACGCTCGAGCAGTTTTTAGGCGAGCTCTGCGCTCAAAAAGCACAACTTGCGCGCAATTGTTTTACCGAGCCGGATGTTGATCTATATGTGTTTACAGCCCAGGTTTTTTGAGAATTCCCATCACCCATAAATTCATAAGCCCCACAAAAAGTAAGGTCTGCCATACGCCAAACACAGGAAGGAGTATTATGCTTGGAAGAATCGCGCCCATTGCAGAGCCTGCAACATCAGCGCTGTATATGATGCCGGTGCGACTGCTAGGCATAGCCTGGGATGTGAGATAGATGTGATTGGCCAAAGGAAACACGAGCGCGCCGAATGTGCCTGCCAGTATGGCGCAGATGAGAAGAATGATCTCTGCCCCAATCAGGGATGAAGCTTTGAGATAAGAAAAGATCGCAAACAGCATGGCGCTCAAGAGGATCAAGAAGATATGAAGTTTTATAAGGGTTGCGGCGCTTATGCTGCGGCGCGATATCCATCTGTTTCCCAACCACACGCCAAGCGCCATGCCGGCCATGAGCGCAGAGATCAAAAGCGCTAATCGATAATATAGAAAACCCACGATAGTCTGATACACAAAGATGATTATGATCTCCATAGCCATAAGAGAGAAACCTGCAACCGCAACTGATATGATAGGCTTGCGCGCGCCAGCATCGCCCCTCATTAGAAATATCGTTAGGATCGCAACCACGAATATTGTGATAGGCCAAAACCACTGGGCTACAAAGGCAAAGGCGCGCTCGAGTTTTGGATAGAATAGATCCAGCCAGAAAAGAGTTTGAAAATAATATGCGATGGGTTTGAAAGCACGGTTTACGCCCACCCCTTGTTGTTCCTTCATGAGCCCTTGCGCTTGAGCAATCCTATCAGTACTTAATCGATACTTTATATACGGTAGATTAACGTATTTATTTTCAATTGCCCTGTCCTTAAATCTCTTAAGCAAAATATCCGGATTATATGTCAGCTCATCTTGCCTGCTCGCTATAAAGAAGAGGCTCTCTTCAGGCAGATAGATGATCTTATCAACCCTTCGACTCCCCGCCCTAAAGGGCGGGGTATGCTCAGGGTTGATACTGAGCGGCGCCTCAACCCGCCCCTGCGGTTCGACAAGCTCACCGTCCTGAGCAACGTCGAAGGAAAGGGGCGGGTTTGGCGCAGTCGAAGTATCAAATGCCTTTTTTAGGGCATTGTTCACAGCTGCGTCTAATTTGGTTAAGGTCTCAGTTGGTTGATCTGGCGCAAACGATAGGTGAGTGGAGAATATCCCCTCATCAGCAAGCCTTTCTGCTGCCATATCAAAGAACTCTTGTGTATAGAAGCGATCTATCAAAGCTGTTGATGGATCAGGCAGGTTTATGATGATCACATCGAATTTATGCTGTGTATCCTTAAGAAAATGATAGCCATCCTGGTTTACGATCTTTACCCTAGGATCATTGAGATCCTTTATAAGCCTTTGAGGCAGGTACTGCCTGGCCAGGGCAATGAGCGCTGGGTCGAGCTCTAAATAGTAAACTTCGTCTACATCGTGCTTTAGCACCTCGCTTACTCCTCCGTTAAAGCCTCCTCCTAAAAGCATCACTTTCTTTGGCCTTGGATGCGAAAGCATTGGGAAATGCACAAGCTCCTCTGCCGCATATTCATCTCGATCTGATCCCAAAAGCAGCCCGCTCTCATAGAAATTTTTCTGTTCGCCAATCTGTGTGACCGTGAGCTGGCCATATGGAGAATTTTCGGTCTTCAAGATCCTCTGATGCTGAAATCTAAATTCCGTGCTCTTATGCTCAAGGAATTGAAGTGGCGAATAGATAAGCCATGCTGAAACGACCACGACCAAAATGAAGATACCCCTGAGCCATAAACGCGTCCTTATCATGAAAGCGAGAAAGACGATGACGATAAGGGCCAGAAGCCAGGCGATCGTAAAAGAGGAAAACCTAACCAGCAGAAAGCTGAATAGAACGCCGCCCAGGATAAACCCCAGCGTTTCCACAAAATAGCCACGGTTAACCGCAAGCGACGCCCGCTCTGAAGCTTTAGCCAAAAGCTCACTTCCTGTTGCCCACCACAATCCAAGTACAAAACAAAGAGGCGCAGGGGAGAGAATGGCTACGAAAAACGCGAAGACTAGATTGGGGATTTCGCCGTGTAAGCTAATTACGCCCTTCAGATATCTTATGAAAAAAATCTCCACAAACAAAAAGATTACGGCCAACACCTGAATTAAGATAAGCGACCTTCTCAAAACCGCATGCCGCGGAAAAACGCTGCCTATGGCCACCCAGGCAAGCCACGCAGCTAGGGTTATACCAATGAAGAATTCGTTGCCGTAGAAATTTATCGTGAGCTCGCGCAGGATGATTACCTGGCTCACGATAGAGATGAGGCCCAGAATGAACAGCTGAATGTAAAATCCCATCCTGGCCATGATTCGCATAAAGTGAGGGGTCGGGAAATTTTTGCCCGACCCCTCATCCTTTGGGATAGAAATTCTTTACGATGTTCTTGTGAATGTACCTGAGGCTGTGCCGCTGCACGTTCCTTCGCCATAATCGACGGTCCAGCTCGAATTGGTAAATGTCATCGTGTCGCCCACATCCACACCGTTGACATTCATCGTGGTGCACTCGATGGTTAGCGACTCGCCACCGACCGTTATGCTGCCGCCCCACTTGATCTGGCTGCCTGAGATCTCTCCTGTAAGGGTAAAACCAGCGCCAGATACCGAAAGCGTATTGCCAGATTGTGTAAACGTGCCGGAGACATTAAAAGTAGTTACCGGTGCTGGGCAATTATTTCCAGGTGTAGTTCCAGTCAGATTCCAGGTCTGATCATCGAGGTTATAAGTCGCAGTTTGAGGATCACTGAATGAACAGTCGCCTCCACCGCCACCGCAACCCATAAAAAATACCAGCGCTAACATTACAAACAAATATCTCATGTCTCCCCTCCCTGTTCTTTGGTTATCATGTTTATTATGGTCATAAATATCATATGCTTATTTTTATGTCACGAAACAATTTGGCCCTTATTTTGCGCTGTTACCGTCGACTGTGCAGCTTAGGCGTGTCCAAACCAGCCACGAGTCTTTAAGCAAATCCTTACAAGCATGAGCATAACCGGAACTTCTATCAGCACTCCCACCACGGTTGCCAGAGCTGCTCCCGAAGATATTCCGAAAAGAATGGCTGATGTGGCAATGGCGACCTCAAAGTGGTTGCTCGCACCGATGAGCGCCGACGGTGCAGCATCCCTGTAAGAGAGTTTTAGCCATCTGGATAAAAAATAAGTTAGCACAAAGATTAAACACGTTTGAACAAGTAGGGGAATGGCTATCAAAAATATGACTTGAGGATAATCTATGATCAGCTGCCCTTTGAAAGAGAACAATAGAACCAGCGTGAACAGGAGCGCACCAATAGAGACCGGCGTCAAATAGTGAATAAATATTTCCTCAAACCACTTGAACCCCTTCAAGCTAATGATCCATTTTCGCGAAAAATAGCCGCATAGCAGGGGAAGACCAACGTAGATCAAAACTGAAAGCACTATGGTTTGCCACGGGATGGGCATCTTGTTTACGCCAAGCAGCCAACCGCCGAGGGGCGCATATAGAAAAAGCATGGTCAGGGAGTTTATGGCGACCATTACCAGAGTGTGGCCGTCGTTGCCCCTGGCCAGATGCCCCCAGATCAGCACCATTGCAGTGCAGGGCGCAATTCCCAAAAGAATGCAGCCAGATATGTAGGAGCGAAAAAGCTCGACCTGTGATCCGTCTCTTACGGTCTCAACACCTGGGAGCCACCCCTTGAACAAGACCTCTAGGAACACAGTTGCAATTGCCAGCATAGTAAAGGGTTTGACGCACCAGTTGATGAACAGGGTCAGGATTACGGGTTTGGGCGTCTTGCCCGCTTTTATCACCTCTGAAAAGTCGATCTTTACCATTATTGGGTACATCATGAAGAAAAGCGCAATCGCGATAGGGATGGAAACCTGGTGGATGGAAATTCGGTCCAGTGCTAGCGTTGCCTGTGGAAAGAGCTTGCCCAAAAGTATTCCAAGGCCGATGCAACCGATTACCCAGGCGGTAAGATATTTTTCGAAAAAACTTAACCTGCGTTCTTCGTGTATGACTTGTTTCATGGTTTATAACAATGACATTGAGATCAGATCTTTGTCAAATGAATGGTCAAGCTCTCATGGAGTAGCAATCGGAATTGGCTTGCTATTGCAGATCTCCTAATTACCTGTATATATTAGTAAATTTGGTAATATATTTTCAAAATTTTATAGCAACATTATTGAGGAATGGTCGATAAGTGTAAAAATTGAGGATTCATGGTCATAAGAGCTCCTATAAATGTCACGCCACCACCAGGATACATGCTGCCGGAATACAGCATGATGGGCATGGCTTTGCCTGCGGGTGCAACGTTAGGCAGCGATCTATATCAAATAGGACCTAAACATTTAACAACAACTCCCTCAATTTTACCCCCAAGTATCTTCCGTCACCTCGGCAACTCCGGATTCAATAACAAGGGTCCAGAACAAAATGATTGGCTTAAGCGTGCCGGTGATTTTTTTAAGAATGCATACCACGGTCTTGTGCAATTGCTTGATGGATCAGACACTCCCCTATTCGCACCCCAGATGCTTGAGCTGGCTGGAACCGGAATGGTCATGCCGGCATTTGCAATTGGAGAAGAAAAGCTTGGACATGTGTCCATGATGGCTATGGATGACGATGCCCCTCCTCCGAGCGTTATTCCAAACCTCGATATCTCACGACAACAACTGCTAAAACGCCTTACGGAAAATGAATACAAAAAAAAGGACATTGAAATTGTAGAGGCTGTTTTTGGCAATCTTCAAGGCATTCCAGCCAACCTTCAACAGCGAAGCATAAGAGTAGCCTTCAAGATGATCGAATTGAACGCGTCCGTTTATGGTGTTGCAACCGCACTTTGTCTTCACGCCTCAAAGCCTAGACCGAGGGGCGAGACGCCAAAAAAGATTCAAGGCATTCTTAACAACAAACAACAACTTGAAAGCCTCCCCTGCAACTGGTCAAACGACGTTCAAGTCGACTATTTTAGAAGCCTCATGTTCCTTATGGCAGAGGACATGGACAGTTTTCTTCTGCTTGCTGCCGAGGATCTAATCGATTTAGAGCAAGCAACTGAATTGCCTTCCGATTCGCCAGACAAGATGACAAAAAAAGCCCAGCGCGCCTTTTTGGCAACATCCTGGATTCTAAAATATTTGAATTATGGCGACGACAGCGGAAAGCTTGAAGACCTTGCCCTCTTGCATCTTGATCCCAAAGCCTATGAAGAGGTGGAAAGGCGTCTGGAGAAAATCAACGGCATGGACAGGGCCGCATCTCTTGGCAAATTGCGCAAAATCGCCGAGGATGTCAATTTTGTCCTTGAAATTGATGAGCTTGAGCATCAAATCAAATATCGCGTAAAGAGAATAGCCAGCGCTAAACGTAGAGATGAAATCAAGGGGAACAATAATGACACCAACGGCATAAGGATCATATTGGATTCAAATGTAGCGGAGAGCTGTTATGCAGCTCTATTTGCAATTAGGAAGTTTTTCGAAGATGCAGGTTGGAAAGAGCAGAAGGATCTGGACGATGATTATATATCACGTCCAAAGGACAATGGATATCAATCGCTTCATATTGGCTATATTGATGCCTCAGGTTATGTAGTAGAAATTCAAATTCGCACAAAGGAGATGGATAGAAAAGCAGAAATCGGTTCTGCTGCTCACATCAGTTATAAAACAGGTGAGAAAACATCTGCAACATTATTAAGTGAAGACCATGTTGCCCAACAGCTATTTGACGAAAAACGGAAGAGGATGATCGATGCCGGGGTTTATTTTGTGTATGACGAAACAAATGACGATCTACTAAGGCTTGTGACCGGCTCGCCCAACAGGCAGCCAACGGTTCTTGACGCAGCATTTGCAAGATCAATTCAAGAAGGGCTTCGTGCCATCAGAGGATTTGTAGAGGATAAAAATGTAAAATTGGATGCCCCCCTTTTCTCAGGACAGAGAGTTCGGGTGGAAACAGGCAGCCGTGCAGAGGTAAATGGAAGGCGCGGGGATGTGGCTACGTTTCGCGCAAAGGCCCTGCTTGCTATTGCTGCTAAAAATATGCACGCAGTGATGGACGGAAATTTTAACCTTCAAACCTCTGTAAGTAAGGGAAAGGAAGATTTTAAAAACATCGTCTCGCAGATAGAGGCTGAACTTCATCGTCTCTACGGACCACGTTTTAAGGTAGGGAAACCGAAGCACAGCTTCTCTCTTAAGAGATTATATAACCGAATGGGCTTTGATGACGAAGAAATGTTTTATGCAATGCTCGCAGCCTTGCCAGAAGGAACAGAAAAAGATAAGTTCGAAGCTCAAATAAAAACACGCATAAAAACCGATGGCATCCTATACTCGCACAATAGAAAAAGTCTTGAAATCATCTCAACTGGTGAAGGCAGTCTGCTAAAACAACTCTTTGCAAACTTTAGCAAGCAACGCATCACGCTTGAAACCATGGACATCTCCCGCATACCAGGCTCCTCCCCTTACTATATGACCCGTTTTTCGATCAAAGGCGAATTTCCTAAATCTTTTTTGAGCGATTTGGAAGAACTCAGCAACTATATTACACATTCTGAATCACGATTATCAAGCTCGCTTGATATCACAGTTCATATTAGAAGAGATTCTTCAAAACCTGAAATTGCGATGGCTATCGTCAATTCGATCTTAGGCTTGCGCGCTGAAATAAAGGCATGCTCGATTCCAAAAGCCAATCAGGGCGAAATTGCTGACTACACATTCAGAATCCAACTTCCTCAAGGTTTGAGCAAAAAACGGGGTGCACTCCGTTTGGCAACCGCGATCGGCAACATCCAGGGAACGAGTAAAATCGTTATTGTGTAAACAATTTTCCAATACGCAGACAGGCGCGCCTACAACTGTTTACATCCAACAGCGCAAGCGATACTTAAGACCAAGGGGGATCTAATGTGTAAAAAAACAGTCATAATCTTTTTGTCACTTGTCATAATGATCTTCTCATCGATGCCTCATGCCTTTTCAGAGGAAACTGCCACAGTAGGGCCAAACGATGGGTTGTTGAAGTTTGAGGTCAAAGGCAAATGGGTGACCAAAATAAAAATTAGCGGAAAAATTCTAAAATTCACTGCCATCAATTCAAAAAACGATCTCGTCTTGGTATATTATGAGGATAGGTCTCTGCCATACGATCCAGCCAAAGCCCTTGATAAGTTTTTAAAGAAATACAAATTCAAATATCTTCCTAAAGAATCGTTAATAACAAAAACAGTTCAGGGAAAGGAAACCAAAGTCAATATCCTCTTTGCCTTAGGGTCGGGAATTTACAAAGGAGTAAAACAAATAATGTTTGCAAGGAGTTCGCTCATAGATAATACAAACGTGGTTCTCATAACGCTAACGCCACCGGATAAATTTGATAAAAACTATATTGAGATGAAAAAACTTCTGGGATATGAACCAGAAGCATAACAGGCGGTCATTCACCTCTTTTTCTTTTACCCAGCAGAACCAGATCTCTTAATTCTTCTACACTTCTTGCTTCGAGCCATTTCTTCAAAAAATCTTTCTCTTGCGTAATCTGCGCTATAGCCATCAGAGCCCTTAGATGAAAATTGCGTTCGTCCTGCGAACCAAAAAGCGCAAAGACGGCGTGTACGGGCTCCCTCGCTCCCGGAAAAACGATCCCATCCCTGCTCCTTATCAGCGCCAATTCAAACACACCGGCTCCTTCTATCACCATATGCGGTATTGCAAGTCCCAGGCTCAATGCCGTCGACGATTCCCCTTCACGCTGCATCAACATATCCTTCAAGGCCGCAGCTTCCACTCCCACTTTGGCCGACATCGCATCGGCAATTTTTAGAAAGCACTCATCCGCAGACATCTTTTCCGCCAAATCCAAAATTACGCTTGAATTCACCAATCGATGAAACCGATCTTCCACGATGTCATCTCTCCGCGTCAGAACCTCTTTGAGCTCCGCGCCAAGATCCTCGCACACAAACGTCTTTCCGGCGACCCTTTTGATGAAACATATCAGAGCCGATTCCCTCTCCACCCTGGGACGGCCATAAACCCAGTACCATACAAAGCCGCCGGTCAAAAACAGCGTTGCCGTAAACAAAGGAACCACACCCATCTCGACGATTAGAAAAAAACAGCTCACAATGCCGGCGACTTGCGTCCACGGATAAAATGGACTTTTGAAGGCAGGCTTATAATTGGCAAGGCGCGCTTCGCGCATGATGATGACTGAGAGATTTAAAAAGATGAACACTAGAATCATCAAAGTGGAGGCCAGTTTGACAAGTTTCTCCAGGTTTAAAACTAGAATGGACGCGGCCATGAACGTCCCGGTAAATATGATGGAAAAATGCGGAGTCTTAAAGCGAAGGCTTACCCTTTCAAAGAACTTCGGGAGCAGGCCGTCCCTGCTCATGGCCAAAGGATCGCGCGAAGCTGTCATGATGCCGGCATTGGCAGTGGTTGTGAATGCCAACATAGCCGCCACCGATAAAATGATAAGTCCCGGGAACCCAAGAAACTTACTTGCGGCTATCGACAGCGGGGTTAGAGAATTCATCAATATCTTATCATCCAACACACCTACTGTTACAAATATCACTAAGGCATAGAGCAGAGTTACCACGGCAAGCGAAAGGCCCAAGCCCAGGGGGATGTCTCGGCCGGGATTTCTTACTTCCTCAGCAACGGCCGCCACCTTGGTGAGCCCACCGTAAGAGACGAACACAAAGCCCGCCGTGGCTATGATGGATACGGCGCCATAGGGCATAAGCGTAGAAAATCTGGCCATGTCCACATGCGGCAGTCCAGCAACGACATAGAACACGAGCACGCCGATAAGGCTAAGCACCATAAGGATCTGCGCCTTGCCTGCATGCCGCACCCCCTTTATGTTGATCAGCACAAACAAAAGGCAGCAGCTAATGGCAATCAGCTTGACTTCGATTTCAGACACATCGGAACGAACCAGCCTTGCAAATTCGCCGATTCCTATCAAAGCAAACGCGCTTTTTAAACCTATTGAAAACCAATGAGAGATGCCGCCCAGGGTTCCAAAAGCAGGTCCAAAAGTTCTATCTATAAAAAAGTATGTGCCGCCCGCCTTGGGCATGGCAGTAGCAAGCTCTGCGTCGCTCAACATGGCCGGCAAGACAAGAAACGCGGCTAAAACGTATGAAAACAAAATAGCGGGGCCTGCTTTTTGAAAGGCAAGCGCAGGCAGGATAAAAAGACCTGAACTGATCATGGCCCCAGACGAGATACAAAAGACATCCAAAAGGCCAAGATCCTTTTTGAGCTCTTCGGGCATTTGTTTGTAATATACAGAAATTACTCACTTTGCAAAACACAAACCATGATGCTTGATATATGCTTCAAATGGTGTCATTAAGCACTGGATTAACCAAAAAAGGGGAGGAATTTTTATGAAAAAGAGCACCGTCATAATTCTGCTGGTTATTGTAGCTTTGGCATCGTCGGGGATTACACTTGGCGCGCAAAAACTTGTTGCCACATGGAGCATGGGCAAGGGCATAGTGATAATAACCGATGCGCGCTGTGAGGAGTGCGACACCTCCCGTCTTGAAGCCGCATTCAAGACCGCCTTTCCCACTGCTACCCTTGACGTGCTGGACTTTGGCGAGCGCAAAGGCAAAAAGCTCTTTGAACAGGAAGGAGTAAAACTCCTGCCTATAGTCCTTGTACCCAAGTCTTACGATCAACAGGAAACTTTTAAGCGTTTTGAGCGCTTTGCCAAGCTGGGCAAAAATTATTACTCGCTCATGATAGGCGGCTCATTCGACCCTTCTGCAGAGATCTGCGACAACAAGAAGGATGATGATAAGAACAAGCTTGTGGATTGCGATGATCCGGCCTGCAAGAAAGACTGGCGCTGCATGGAAAAACGCGAAAAACCCGACGTTGATGTCTTTGTGATGTCCCACTGCCCATTTGGCACGCAGATCGAAAAGGGACTGCTTCCTGTTTGGGATCTGTTCGGCGATAAGATCAACCTGAACATCCGCTTTGTGGATTATGCCATGCATGGAAAAAAAGAGATCGACGAACAGTTGAAACAGTACTGCGTTGAAGACCAGGGAAAACAAAAACTGCGCAACTATCTCGAGTGTTTTCTCAAAACTGGTGACACAAGCGACAAGTGCGCAAATCAGGCTGGCGTTGATGCAAGTGCTCTCAATGCTTGCCTCAAGAAGGCCGATGCGGAGTTTGGCGTTACAAAGGCGTTTGAGGATAAGTCGCAATGGAAAGGCCAGTTTCCGCCATTTCCCATACATGCAGCGCTGGCAAAGAAATATGGTGTGAGCGGCTCCCCCACCCTTGTTATCAATGACGCAGTTGTTAACTCAGGCCGTAGCTCCAAGGCGCTCCGCGATGCTGTATGCAAGGCTTTCAAAGTTGAGCCCCCCGAGTGTCAAAAAGAAATGGACGACGCAAACCCATCTCCGGGTTTTGGCTTTGGCAAAGACAGCGGCGGTGGTAAAGCAGCCAAGTGCGGCGGATGATTGTTTTTAAAATTCACAATTACCAAAACATCTGTGTCTCCGTCTGCATATTTCCGGGAACCAATGCGCCCCTAAACATAAAGTATGCCGCACCCACGAGACAAAGCGTCGCCCACAAGAAGTCGAGCCTGAGCGGCTCACGCATATAGAAGACGCCCATGGCGGACCTCATTTTTTATTTTTCAATATAATGCGATCAATCGGTGTCCCGTCGCGCAAATGCTTTTCGATCCATCCGTTCCTCACGCCCTCGCACGCATCGAAGTACGAGACGTAGGGCTTGATGTCGATAAGCGGCGTGTTGTCGAGGATATCGACCTCGGAGAAGACGATTGCCGAGCCTTCGACGCCGATCAGTTTTACCACCGAAAGCCCCAGACGATTTGGCCTCGTTGGACTACGGATGGCAAAGATGCCGTGTTCATCTTCTTCGAGAAATGGCCTGCCGACGAGCCTCTCCTCTCGGGCCCGGTCGAAGTAGTAGATGAGGATGACGTGCGAGAAGCCTTCTATGTCCTTGAGCCCTTCTTTGTATTCGGGGAATAGCTCCGCCTTTCCGGTCACATCGTCCTTGAATTTTCCCTGTATCGGGATGCCCTCCGGCTCTTTGTAGGGCGTACGGATGACTCCGATGGGATGTATCGTGATCGACTTTCTCATGGCCGCAGACAATTGCATCAAAGGGCGTCTGCGGTCAAGGGACTGCTTTCAGCCTTCACGCTTGACAATCGCGGGTTATGCACTTATGTGCATAATTTGGAGGTGGGGTGAGGCCCAAAAAGGAAAGATGGATACGTTGTGAGCCCGAAGAACGTTGCTTCCGTCCCCGGTGCAAGCCCCTCAAAGAACTGGAGGGTGTCGTCCTTACGATAGACGAGTTCGAAGCCCTGCGTCTGGCCTACCTCGAGGATCACGATCAGGAGGGGGTGGCGAGGCTCATGAAGGTCCATCGCTCCACCGTATCGCGGATGCTGGATTCCGCGCACAAAAAGATCGCGGATGCGCTGGTCAACATCAAGGCCATCAAGATCGAGGGCGGCTGCTGCAAGGTCGTTGCGCCAAAGAGGAAAAATAGATGAGGGAACGCTATAAGCTTTTGATTCTGGTAGCGGCCTTTCTCGCCTGCTGGTTTTTGCCGGTGGGGTGGACGCGCTTCGATAATTCGATCGTCGAGGCCTTTGCCTTGGTAAAATGGTATGCTCAGGAGCACGTGATCCTGTGCCTTGTGCCCGCCTTCTTCATAGCCGGCGCGATCTCCGCATTCGTGAGCCAGGCTTCGGTCATCAAATACTTCGGCGCGAAGGCAAACAAGGTCCTCGCCTACGGGATAGCCTCTGTTTCAGGTACGATCCTCGCGGTCTGCTCCTGCACGGTTCTGCCGCTCTTCATGGGGATCTACAGGCGCGGGGCGGGGCTCGGGCCGGCGGTCGCTTTTGTTTATTCCGGGCCAGGGCTCAACGTGCTCGCCAACATACTGACCGCGCGCGTGCTGGGCCTCGATCTCGGCATCGCCAGGGCCGTTGGAGCGGTCCTCTTCAGCATCGTGATAGGCCTGCTCATGCACCTCATCTTCCTGAAAGAGGAGTGCGCCCGCCACGAGGAAGGAGGGCTTGCCGCGGGCCCCGAGGAAACCGGCCGGCCGATCTGGCAGGAAGTGGTATTCATCGCCTCGATGGTGGCGTTTCTGGTCTTCGCCAACTGGGGCAAACCTCAAGAGGATTCAGCGGGACTCTGGCACGCGATCTTTGCGGTGAAATGGTATCTCTCAGCCGCATCGCTCGTCGTTCTGGCAGCGGCAACGCTCAGTTGGTTCAAGCGCCAAGAGCTTGGCAACTGGATCATGCTCTCGTGGAGATTCGCAAAACAGATACTTCCGCTCCTCCTCGCCGGTGTGCTGATAGCAGGCTTTCTGCTGGGCAGGCCGGGACAGGAGGGACTCATCCCCTCTCACTACATAGAGAGCCTGGTGGGCGGCAATTCGCTCTTTGCAAACCTCTTCGCATCCGTCGCCGGCGCCTTCATGTACTTTGCCACCCTCACCGAAGTGCCGATCCTGCAGGGGCTCATAGGCAGCGGGATGGGCAAGGGTCCGGCGCTTGCGCTTTTGCTCGCAGGGCCTGCTCTTTCACTGCCTAACATGCTCGTCATACGCAGCGTGATGGGGACAAAAAAACAGCAGCTTATGTCCTGCTCGTGGTCGTCATGGCGACGATAAGCGGTTTGGTTTTTGGTCATTTTTTTGGCTGAGATAAAGGGGGAATGCATGAAATTCGACAATATCCTGGTGCCGATCGATTTTTCGCACTTCTCGGAAAAGGCGCTCGACGTGGCAATGAAGCTCGCGGACTGCTGCAAAGGCAAGGTTCACCTACTGCACGTAGAGGAGGATATTTTTCACATGAAGCGCATCCACAAGATGCATCCTCCGCTTGAAAAAGTGTGCGACCAGGTGCACACGGCCTTTATCGCGGAAAAAAGGAAAAATCTCGACGCTATCGCGAAGACAGTGCCGAAAAAACTCTTGGCAAAGGCCCTGATCAAGGAGGGGCACGCATTCGCGGAGATAGTGAAGTATGCGCGGGCCAAGTGCATCGACCTGATCGTCCTTGCCAGCAGGGGCGAGAGCAACATCAAGCACGCCCTCCTCGGCTCAACTGCCGAGAAGGTATCGCGAAAGGCCGATTGCGCGGTGCTCATAATCAAGGACAAACGCTGCAAGTTCATAGCGCCATGAGGAACGCAATCGGCGGGAGGCGTGTATGACAAAGGAGTGGTATCCGGCGATTGATCTTAAAAAGTGCGTGGGTTGCCTTGAGTGTTTCAATTTCTGCCCCAACGGGGTCTTTGAGCTGGGGCCGGACGGAAAACCGCGGGTAGCCCATCCCGAGAAATGTGTCGATCACTGCAAGGCCTGCGCAAAACTCTGCGCGCAGAGCGCCATAATTTTTGCAACGGACAAAGAGGGGGGCAAATAATGAGTAAAAAAGGTTTGATATTGTGCGTGTGCCAGGGCATCTGCCCGTCTTTTCAGAAGATGAACATCTTCGAGGTCATCAACACGGTAAGGAAAGAGAAGATCGTGGACTTCGTCTCGATCCATCCGCAGCTGTGCGTGGAGGACGGCGACGAATACCTCAAGATCCTGCTCGCCAACAAGGAGATCGACAAGCTCTACATCGCCGCATGCGATCCTCTGATGCAGAAGAAGATGTTCCGCGACGCCCTTGACGCATCCGGGTTCGATCAGTCGAAACACATCGCGCTCGACATCCGCAACAAGACGACGGAGGAAGCCGTTGAGGCGATCAAGAAGATGGTGAGCGACAATCCCTGAATGTTTTTAAAAGCTCAAAGGAGGACGCGATGAAAAAGATTCAGATCCTTGGGACGGGCTGTCCCAAGTGCAGAAAACTTACCGAGAACACGACGGCCGCGGCAGAAAAACTCGGCATCGAGTATAACCTGGAGAAGGTCACCGAGATCGACCGGATCATGGGCTTCGGCGTGATGATGACGCCGGCGCTTGTCGTGGACGGCGAGGTGAAGGCATCCGGCAACGTGCCTTCGGCCGACGAGATCGCAAAAATGCTTGCTTCAGACTGAGGAGAATCAATGCCCTTGAAATCGGTTATTCGCATCGTGCTTCTCATCTTCGTGGTGGGGAGCGTAACCTTTCTCATCGCGAAGGAGTACGGCTTCGATACGTTCAGGAGCGCCGAAGCGCCGCCGTCGTCCGTCACGAAAGTTGCGGCTGAGAGGTTCGTTCTCTTCTACTTCCACGGCTATCGGCGATGTTTCACATGTCGCGCTATCGAAAAATATCTGGCGGAAGAGGCGAAGGCCGACTTCGCCGGAGGACTCGCGAGCGGCGCCTTCGAATGGCGCCCGGTCAACGTGGAAGAGCCCGAGAACCGCCACTTCATAAAGGACTTCGGCCTCGTCTCCAGCACCGCGGTCATCGCCGAGATGCGAAGTGATGAAGTGGAGAGATCGAAGAAGCTTGATCTCGTGTGGAGGCTCGTGAGAGATGAGCCGGCATTCAAGGAATATGTGAAGAACGAGGTCCTGAATTTCATCAATGGAGGGAGGCAGCGATGAGCACACTTCTTTTGTCTTTGGGCACCGCCCTGTGGCTTGGCATCCTCACATCGATCAGCCCCTGTCCTCTTGCAACCAACATCGCGGCGATTTCATATATCGGCCGCAAAGCGGAGCACCCGAAGTACGTGCTCCTCACGGGTCTGCTCTATGCCACAGGCAGGGTCGTCACATACGTTGTTTTGGCGGCGGTCCTCGTCAAGGGCGCGCTCTCGATCCCGTCGGTTTCGTATTTTTTGCAGCAGCATCTCAACAAAATTCTTGGGCCTCTGCTCATCATAGCTGGCATGTTTTTGCTGGATCTTATCACGATCGACTTCAAAGGCCGCAGCATGGGCGCAGGCACGCAGGAGCGAATCGACAGGATGGGCATAATGGGCACGCTGCCACTGGGCATAGTCTTCGCCGTCTCGTTCTGCCCGGTCTCCGCGGTGCTCTTCTTCGGGGGGCTTTTGCCCTTGGCTACAAGACATGATTCCATATTTGCCGTGCCGTTTGTCTATGGCGTGGGCACCGCGCTCCCTGTGCTTGCCTTTGCGGTCCTTTTGGCCTTTGGCGCGCACTGGGTGGGAAAGGCGTTTCACAAGGTTTCGAGAGTCGAGGTGTGGCTGCGCAGGGCCACTGGCGTGATCTTCATCGGCGTGGGGATATATCTGGCGATCGTGTACATATTTCTGCCGTGATATCCATCGACAAGGTGTCTTTGGGGATTGAGCGACGATGATTAATCATAAGATAAGAGTTCTCTTCCTTTGCACCGGCAACTCCTGCCGGAGCCAGATGGCCGAGGGGTGGGCCAGGCATCTCCTAGGCGACATTGTGGAAGCGTATTCTGCCGGGATCGAGGCGCACGGCCTGAATCCTCGCGCAGTGCGCGTCATGGCCGAGGCGGGCGTGGATATCTCGGCGCAGCGCTCCAAAACGATTGGGGATCTCGGCGGCATTGAGTTCGATGTCGTGGTCACGGTCTGTGACCGTGCGCACAAGTCCTGCCCTATCTTTCCCGGTAAAGTCCTGAAAACAGAATTACCCAGATTACCCAGACGGAGATCATATTTTGCAGCAGGCTGTAGCGAAACGCTACAGTTCCATGAATTCTGTCTCATAGCCTCAATCCTTCAATTGTCCGTAATCATTAGCAAATAACTCACACCAATCAATTGCCATGCTTTGGCACACTTCCTGCTTAACCCATCTACATGGCATACCTAGCAAGACAAGATATCCTATTCCCAGGCGCTGTCTTCCACATCACCTGGCAATGTCATAATGAGCAGTGGTTTCTTAAAGATAACTCCATAAAACAGCTCTATTATGACCTCCTCCTCAAATATAAAGACCGCTATAGTGTGGAATTCTACTCCTACTGCCTCATGCATAACCATCCCCATCTAACAGGTAAAACCAACACCGCTGATGGCATCTCCAGACTCATGCAAACTGTTAATTCCCAACTCGCCAAAGCCATAAACAAAAAGTACAAGCGCAAAGGCCAGGCGATAATGGACAGATTCAAATCGCCCATCATCCAGACAGACAATGAGCTTATTAGAGTCATGAACTACAATCATCTCAATCCGACCAGGACAAAGAGAAGGATTCATCCAAAGCATTATAAGTGGAGCTCCTACCAATTCTATGCGTATGGTAAGCTAGATCCTCTTATCACCACATCTCCTTCTTACCTGACACTTGGAAATACTGATGAAGAACGGCGATCGGAATATCGAAGGATGGTAGAGGAAGTGATTGAAAAAGAGGGATTAATGAAGCGGAATTATTCAAGGGTTTTATATATTGGCGATCCTGATTGGGTGAAGGCGAGATATGAGGAAATCAGGGACATTCAGCAATCTAAGCGCTTAGCTTATTTAGCCAGACAACGTCGGATGATGTATATGCGGTCTCCACCTTAATAAAGTCATCGAAAATCCGTTATAATCAATCAAATATAGTCGACCTGAGGGATAGATCTATGGAGATCTATAAATATTTGGTACTGCGTATATCCCTACAATTGGCGAATGCTGTCTGCTTTCAAAAATCCCCTTAAGAATCTGTAGTGAAGTATGAAAATAGGGACTTAAACCCTTCTTCGGCACGCTGTCTGTAAGTGTGTCTCCGTCTGGGTTTTTCTGGGTTTTCTGTTTTCAAAGAACGAGTTTTACAACCAGTTGAATTTATTCAACAGTTAACCGGACACTAGTGATATGATTTAAAAGGTAACAATGTATAAAAGGTTATTACAAAAGATTGATCAACATATAGAAAAAGTTCGCAGGCAAAACTCAGGGGATTTTGTTTGCAAACCAGGCTGTGCAGATTGCTGTGTAGGCGGGATCAGCGTCTGGCGGATTGAACACGAAAATATACGCGAATATCTCAAGCTTTCAGCTGCCAGTTTTCAGCCATCGGCAAAGAAAGATAAATGCCCGTTCCTAAACAATGAAGATCTTTGCAGTATCTACCCTGCCCGGCCGATAGTCTGCCGCTTGTGGGGTGCGCCGATCCTCTTTGGTCCGCAGGAAGATCCTCTACCCAATGTAGATGAGATTTCTAATAGGATAACTTCCGACAAGGGTGTCCTCACCTGCTGTAATAAAAATTTCACCAAAGATAGCTCACTAAAAAAAATAAAAGCCGAGTATATCATCAACCTCGATCTTGTCCTTAGCACTCTCGCCGCCATCAACCACGTCTATTGCAAGGAACTGGGCTTTGATCCCACAGAAAGATTTAAGTTGTCCAGATAAACGCGAAACATCATCCAATCAGAGAGACGGACGACTGCCGTAGAAGACGACGACGCAGGACTTCAAGGTCATCGGCCAAGGGCACCTCGAACGTCAACTCCTTGCCGGTGACCGGGTGCTTGAATCCAAGTTTGAAGGCGTGCAGAGCAAGGCGCGGCGAGGCCCGCATGGCGCTGGGCGGCGCGTACAGATCGTCGCCGAGTATCGGGAAGCGCTTTTCGCTCAAGTGGATGCGAACTTGATGGGTTCGGCCGGTTTCCAGACGCGCCTCGACAAGCGAAGCGTTTTTGCCAAGGTGTTCGCGCAGTCGCAGATGCGTAACCGCTTCCAGAGCGCCGTCTTCGTCCTCATCTTTGCTACTCCCGCGAAGGCCATCGCCTCGGTTGCGCACCAGTTGGGTTCTCACAGTGCAAGGCTTGTTCGGGAATAATCCTGCGACCAGCGCCAGATAGCCACGATCCACTTGATGTTTGAACAGGATATCCTTGATCAATTGCTGACACTTCTCATTAAGCGCCACCATCATTAAGCCCGAGGTGGACTCGTCGAGACGATGCACGGGAAAGGCCGTACCAAGTAGATGTCGAACCACACCGATGACACTTTTCACATCGCGTCGGCCAGGCACGTGAACCGACAGCATTCCCGACGGTTTGTACACCACGACCATGTGTTGATCGCGGTGGATGATGGCGAGGTCGCGACCCGGGCGAATACGCGGCGCGTTGCGCTCTACGACCACGAGCGAGGCGTCGATCTCCCGTCCCGCATCTCCGGTCGGGACACCGCAGTACATGATCTTGCCCGTATCAAGAAGATCATGCGCTTCTCGGTTTGAGAGCTTAAGCGATCGCAGGTAGTCTATTAAACGTGGCATATTAAGGCCTTCTTATAATTTTCCGTGGTCTGGCTGTTCTTGAACTCCGCCTCGTCGTAGACAAGAATCATCATCAGAAGTTATTCCTTTATACTTCTTAATTTGTAGAAGGCTGAAGTTCAATAGCATTCTCATAGTCACGTTATCGTCATAGCTTCCGGTTATGCTGCCCTTGAACGTGTCCTCTGTCTGATGGTTTTTCTCTGATGGTTTTTCTGATCCCCTTTTCCCAATCGGGCCAATTGACTACCGCCGCCTTTCAAGCTAATGCTGAAGTCGATGATAGCCAGAGCAGTTGTTCATGAGGCATAAGGGGTCTTAAATGAAAATATCATTGAGCATTGTTTCTCTTCTCATCCTCTCCATCTGCATCATCAGGCCCGCGTTCTCCGAAGATATCAAACTGAGGAGCATCGGGGGCGTGTACACGGTGCCCGTGAGGTTGAATAACTCGTTGACGATGGACTTCATGATCGACACAGGGGCAGCCGATGTTGGATTGTCTGACGGCATCACGAGCAAGCTTCTAGGCACGGGCGTCATGTCGGAGAGTGATTTCAAGGGTTCGGAAATATATACTTTGGCGGATGGCTCATCCCTAAAGTGTCGATCGCTCGTGCTCCGCTCCGTCCGCATCGGAGGGCGTGAAGTGTTCGACGTGAAGGGGAGCGCCTGCCCCGGAAACGCCCCTCTCTTGCTGGGCCAGAGTTTCTTGAAGAAGCTCGGGCCATGGGCCTTGGACTATGGCAGAAATGCCCTTGTAGTGATGTCCGATGTGAAGAAGGCAGTCGAACCTCCGGCATATGCACCGAAGGATGTGGAGTGGCAGCAGAAAGCCGGAGCGCAGGGCGACGCCGCCGCACAGTTCACCCTTGCCCTGATGTTCGAGATGGGCGACGGCGTTCCGCAGGATCCGGCAAAGGCCCTCGAGTTGCTCCAGAAATCGGCTGCGCAGGGCTATGCCCCAGCGCAGACCGGCCTTGCCAGCCTGTACGAGACAGGGGATCGCGTTCCCAAAAGCGCATCAAAGGCATTCGAGCTCTATCGGAAGGCCGCAGAGCAGGGGTTTCCCGCAGCGCAGGTTAACCTTGCGGGGATGTACCGGTTCGGCAAAGGCGTCCCCAAGGACATCTCCAAGGCCGTGGAACTTTATCAGAGAGCGGCCGAACACGGCGAAGATACGGCACATGTCAACCTCGGGATCATGTACGAGATGGGCGATGGCGTTCCCCAGGACTTTGCCAGGGCGGCGGAGTGGTACAAGAGGGCGGCTGATCTGGGCGGCACGCTGGGGCAATATTATCTCGGCATGGCATATTTGAAGGGCGAGGGCGTTACCAAGGATACAGCAAAGGGGATCGAGTTGTTGCAGAAGTCGGCCGAACGAGGTCTTGCAGAAGCACAGCATCATCTTGGCTCGCTGTTTTTTTCGGGCAATGAAGTGCCAAAAGATAAGGTCCTGGCCTACGCTTGGATTCAATTGTCGACTACGCGGGGAAAACCAAGCGCCAACGAAGACCTCGAATTCATCGAAAAGGAATTGACCCCCGCAGAGCTGGCCGAGGCGAAGAAACTCGCTTCAGGCTGGAAGGTCGGCCAGGTGCTCAAGCGAAGATGAAGATAATATTTCTCTCAGTGGTTCTGTTGTTTGCGGCAGTCGCTTCGGCCCAGGAGGCCGGAGTGGGACCTGCGATGACGTATATTGAGAAGGGGTATTTTACAGTAGAAATACCGGCTGGCTGGTTGAAAGCGGATGTGGCGTTCGGGTTGTCCCAGGAAAAGAAGAAAGTCTATGGTGCCAATTTCCTGGCAGCGAGCGACAGCGACGGGCTTGCACCCAGGATATCGGTGCATTACTACGCACAGGGCAACTTGCTTCACAAGACCGCGGATAAATTCATAAGAACGCACTCTGAACCGGTACTCGGCGCCACCGATGACGGCCGGTATTACAGCCCTGTGAAAAAAGGACTCGTCGGCAAGTATCACGCCAAGGTCTTTGAGTGTAACACCTTCGAGTACATCCCGCCGGAATCCATAGACCAGAAAAAAATCCCGGTGTACGAAAAGTTCGCCGTCGTACCGGCAAAGGCAGGCTTTTACGTGCTGAGCCTCTATTCCCCCATGGAAACTTCCAAGGCCAACCTGAAGGCTTATAAATCAGTGCTTGCTTCATTTAAGGCGCTGGTGCGTTAAGTCAAGGCAGCTATTCTTCTGGCCCTATAAACTGAAAACCTGTGTCCCGATTGAATCAGAACGAGGGTTCTACCAGTTGTCACTTCCTTCTGACCTCTAAGGCGGTTGTTTGTTGGGGTAGCTGGGTGGATGATTTTAGAACTGCATGCGCGGAAATGGCACTGGCGTCAGCCAGGGAGAAAGAAGGAATATTGAGAGGTTGCTCTGTGTGGGATTTGTCCCTTCTGCCAAAATAAAGGCCCCTGTTTCCACAGGGGCTTTTGGGGTATGAGCGCATTTGCGGATAATTGTAATCAGTCAATCAAAACGAGTAATAATAGCTCTCGCCGCAGATCGTACCGCTGGCGCTGCCGGAGGTCGCGCCCGCAGGTGACACGTTGATGGTGACGGTAAAGAATATGGAACAGTCGCTTGCGATCATCACGAGGCCGCCCGTCGGCCCCCTTCGGTTGAGGCCGATCGTTCCGTCGGTCGACAACACCAACTGGCCACCCCCGGACTGCGTCCAGTCGTACGTCAACTGGGAATAGATCGTCCCATCGAGGATGAGGTCGTTTGACTGCTCGCAATCGTAGAGGTTGTTGGTCGGGTCGCTGACCTGCTGCATGAGTTGGCCCCTGATATAGGCGCTGGGCTCGGGGGTTGTGGCCGGATAATCTGGATAGCTGTACGACCAATTGAAGTCTCCGGTGGACGTGATGTGGCCCGACACCTGGCAGTTGTCAACCCTGTTGATATTGATAATCCCGCTCCTGGTCGTCTTGGCAAGACCGAGGGCCGCCGATGTAGCCGCAGAATCGGTTCCGAACTGATTCATGATATCCGTGAACGTTGTGCTCTGAGAGTTGTAAAGCGCTGCGCCCACGTTTTGTACATCGGCATCTGTGAGCGTAGCATCGTCGGTAGACGAAGAGCTGGTGCTACCGCAGGCGACAAGTCCTATCATGAGAAAAAAAGAGCATACAACAATAAATCTCTTCATTGGCACCTCCTCGTTAAAATCCATACACATCGTATGCTCACTATATTATCTTATCAATATATACTTTCTGGAATTTTCTGGGATTTTTTTCGCTTCATTCCTTGATGAATGATCGGAGCAGCCCCCCCTCGCCGATTAACCAAAGAATAACACCCGCGGTCAATAAACCCGCACTCAAGAGCCCTAACTCCTGCAAAAAGGATGCAACGATGACCATGATGATTCCTGCAATATTGAGAATCAAATGCGTGCGTCTTTGTGGTATGGACAACACACTCCAGAAGTTATTTTTCATAATCTCCCCCTCCGGTTCCACCCGCTACCAGATTCTTAACAAGATAACATTAAATAAAATGGGTTCAGCAAATATATTGATATGTGGCTAGTGCGGTTCTCACCAAGCGAGCTCGTATATCTTTAGAGGAGCCGCCGCCCCTCCTTCTTGGGGTGCTTTAAAGAGTAATTTTAGAACCTATATGGGCAAGGGGATTTAGAAACCCCTTTCAACCTTGACATTTTTTCCATTATATTGGATAATTATACTAGATAGTGGAAGATTGTACGAAATAATGGAAAATGGATTAAGTTATGAAAAGAGAGAATGCATTGAAATTGTTGTTGCTTTCGAACGCAAATCGCAAGGTTCTCGACTACCTTCTCCAGAATCCGGACCAGGAATTGAGCGATACGGAAATTGCCACAAATATTAAAGGAGCCAAGAAATCCGTAGTTAATCTTGCATTAAGAAAAATCGCCGATTCAGGCATTACCACACGCGTTCCCCGTGGCACTATGGTGCTGAATAGGCTTAATGAAACACCTATTGTTAATCATCTGATGATAGTCAGTAACCTCATACATATTCAGCCCCTCGTCGACAAACTCTCTGCTTCTTGCTCCAAGATAGTGCTCTTCGGAAGTCGTGCAAAAGGACGCAATATATTAAAAAGCGATTACGATATATTTGTAATCAGTTCTAAAGAGAGGGAGATTAAGAAGATAATCGATAAAAGTGAATTATCAAAACAAATACGATTGATACACAAGCATCCTGATAAAATATCGATCTTTGAAGAAGATGAGCCAGTCTTACACGATCAAATAAAAGAAGGAATCGTTTTGTGGGAGAAAATGTAGAATAGCTCGCATTGGGGGTGGCATGTATTATGAAAATCAAAACAATTATAGGGCTTATCATAATAACTGCAATCGCTGCGGTTTGGTCATCGTGTGGAGGCAGTTCTGGCGGCGACACTCCCTCAACAGTTGTTTCTGCCAATTCTATTGACGGGGCAACAGGCATTCCTACGGACAGCACCTTTCGCTACACCTTTTCAAATCCGGTCGCCATCTCCACTGTGACCACCTCAAGTTATTTTATTGTTCCGACGCCATCGGGCAGCGCCAATGTAGTCAAAGCCGCGTATGATCCCACGATCTGCAATGCGGCTAACGCACTTTCAGCAATTGTGGACTGCCCTTCCAGCATGTCATGCGACCTTGCACCCTCAGACTTCCTTGAGGAGGGCATGCAGTATAGCATCTGCCTCAGCACCGATATTTTCTATGCGGCTGGCTATGTTAAATCGTTGGGTACTGCCTTTGAAGGATTCATGGCAACGTTTACGACGGCAGGAAGTTCATACCTTGTAGGCGGTACGGTTTCAGGACTTGATGAAGGTGATCAGCTTGTTTTACAAAATAACGGCGGTGATAACCTGACCGTTACAACGAACGGTACGTTCACGTTCACAACTCAACTTGCCGACGGCGAAGCATACTCCGTCTCCGTACTTACCGCACCGACCTATAAGACCTGCACGGTCGGCAACGGTACAGGCACAATAGCAAATGCCGATGTGACAAACGTGAGCGTCGTTTGCAGCTTTAGTTCCTTCACCGTGGGCGGCACCGTTTTAGGACTGGGTGCGGGTAAATCGGTAGTCCTGCGGAATAATAGTGCAGATGATCTCACGATATCAGCGGATGGCGAGTTTACCTTTGCAACTGTAGTCGCGGACGGAGGGGGTTATGACGTAACAGTCAAGGTTCAGCCTGCCGCTCAGATCTGTGTCGTCAAAAGAGGCTCCGGCACAATAAGCGGAGAGGATGTTACCAACGTCAGCGTTTCATGCGCTGCCTTGTCCGACTCAAAGGATATCACTTCATTCGTGATTGGAAGCTCTGTCGGGGTTATAACAGGTACAGGCATAGCGGTTACGGTGCCGTATGGTACGGACGTTACTTTATTGACGCCGATAATAGTTCACACCGGGACAACCCTGAATCCGGTTTCAGGCGTTGCACAGAACTTTACGACACCCGTCGATTACACGGTTACGGCAGCGAATGGTTCGACAAAAACATATACAGTTACAGTAACGGTAGAGGCACCGAGTGACATAGCAACCGTTACATCTGAATTTTATACAGTTAGTGCAGGCGGAACACCGTCTGAAACCATTACCGATGTTCCCGACAGCACCAGCAAGGCGACGTTTCTGGCAGGGCTGACAAAGGGAGAGAGTCATCAGACGTGGGATGATACGGATATATCCGACCCCGTACAGACCGGTGACACTCTTGTAGTCACAGCTCAGGATGGAACAACTGAGGTGACCTATACCCTAACAGTTGTGTCGTACGCCCTGCGCGATAACGGTCCTGCAGGCGGCTGGATCTTCTATGTAAATCCGAATTACCCAGTTGATAGCTGGAAATATTTGGAGGCGGCGCCGAGCGATCAGGCTGCGGATATACAATGGTACAATGGAACATATGTGTCGACGGGTGCAGCTGGTACGGCGTTAGGGACAGGCCAGAGCAACACGACAAACATAGTGACTGTACAGGGCGCAGGGAACTATGCTGCACAGTTATGTGACGACCTGGCGGTGGGTGTCTACAACGACTGGTTCCTGCCCTCAAAAGATGAACTCAACAAAATCTATATCAATCTGGTGAGTGGTACGGATGAACATGGCGTGCCTTATACTCCCGTCGGCGGTCTTGTAACAACTAACTATTGGAGTTCATCCGAGTATTCTCTATCTTCCGCGACCGACGCATGGTTTCAGGGTTTCTACAATGGTTCCCAAACATTCTTTGATAAGTCTTTTTGCTGCTTCAACGTCCGTGCTGTCAGGCGCTTTTAATAACAGGTGTTCTTATATGGAGTCAATCGACGGTGTGATATTATAGAATGAGTAAACAGTATCATGACTGAGGGAGCTGAATATGAAAAAGCTAATCTTGGCATATGTGTTTATTCTGGGCCTTGGCATGATTGGGTGCGGCAGCCTCGGGTCGACAGATCCATGCTCAGACAGTATAGCAAATGTGCCTGGAGGCTGACCAAAAAGTCGCATTCGGATGAGGAATCAAGCTGCAAACTGGGTTTAGCAGCAAGATTTTTGGGAATTTAGGCAGTTTTTGGTCAAGCTCCTGGCACCGGTTTTTTCCGGTTTTGACCCGCCCCTTTTTTTTCGTGAGCGCCAAACTCGCCGTAGCCTGAAAGGCGCAGGTGAGCAAAAAAGATAAACTTAAGGCTATTTCTTGTGGAGCAGCCTCTTGGGGTGGATATTGGGAATTCTTTCGTTCAGCGTTTCTTGCGATAGGCACTCTTGCGATGTGATGCTGAAATCATTGAAATAACTTTTAACTCCTCGTCGATGATGTAAAAGAAGCGCCACTCGCCGACACGATAACGCCACGTGGGTGGATGCCAGTCTCGAAGGCGTTTAATATTAGCGCCAAAATGAGGTTCCTTTTTCAACTGCGGATAAACATACTCCTGCATTTTCTCTTCAAGAATCGTTTTTCGATGCCTTGCAAGCAACTGAAGGTCGTTTGAAAAGCGCTTGGTTTCAAATATTTTATACTTACGCGACAAAGCGCCCCCTGCCCTTCTTTGCATCCTCAATGCCCTGTTTCATTCTGCGAAGCAATCCTTCGTCTTCTGAAATCTCTCGCATTTCTTCATCATCAATGAAGGCAGAGCGCTTTGTATATTGTATTACAGCATGCTCTATAAATTTGTTTAAAGAACGTTTTTCCTCCTCTGCATGACGCGCAAAACTTTCATATATGTCATCTTCTATACGTATTGTTACTGTTTTGGCCATTGCCCCTCCTTATTTAATTTTATTCAATATTATTCTATATTATTCATAATTATTCGTCAAGTTTTCACGCCAGCCTTGCTTGCGTCAGCATAACGCATGCACATTGGATCGTGCATAGATCCTCCTGGTTAAGCTTTGTTGTCAAAGCAGGATCGGTGCCAAATAGGCATGAAGAAAATATCTTTATAAATCGCAAATATTGCAGAAGGCACAATTACACGTCGGCTCAAAATGTGTCGATTTTTGAACACACCTGCAGCGTTTCGCTACAGTTAGACTGGTGAAGCTGCCCGCCTATGCTGCTTTGCAGCTTCGGCGAGACAAAACAAAAACGCCCATATGGGGCGTTTTTGTTTTGGGGTGGCCTGTCAGACCTGCCGGCAGGCAGGCGATTTTCTAACCGCGTGCGGGGAGATGGCGGCATGACTTATCCCGCTAATTGATAGAACTTGCACTAGCATTGGCGAAAACATAAATTAGTTTTTATGGAAAGACAGGGTTTCATCCACGCGTTTATCAGCGTTACCGTCATTTCACTTGTGATTGTCTTTACGATCGTCGGTGTTATTCATCGATTTAACGCTAGCGCAATAGGACCCACAATAATCCTGCTGAGCTTTGTTCCCTTAATCGCTCTCAGGTTATTTGGGCGATCAATTAAATCGTGTGGTGCGGACATTGTCTTCGGTGCCATCGATACAGGATTTTTAGGTATCGCGGCGCTGATCGGAGCGAGCTTGGCTGGCGTGCTCGGTGCAATCGTGGGAGGGGCGGTCGGCGATAGCATCACTGATGGCTTTGCTGGCCTGTTCGAAGGAAAGGTGGCACAACACCTGCGAAGACACGGCATAGCGGAAGCGCGAACTCCGCTCAGTTCATCGATGGGCAAGATGAGCGGATGTCTTCTGGGTGTAGGTATCGTCCTCACAGCGGCTTGGAGTATTCTCGGCATGAACCCATGAGTTCTATTCCCTCTTGCCCCAAAATAAAAAAGCCCCTGATTTCTGTTGAGGGGTTTTTTAAGTGGGGTGGCTATTTGCATGAGTTTAGAAATGCGTGTGCAGAAATGATCAGGGAATTTAAGATGAAGGCTTGAGCCATGTGACTCCTGGAAAGGTGTTTAAAACATGTTTTAAATGTGGGCACCTCTAAAAACCTATGGCAATTGCTTTTGGTGTCATTCCTGCGAAGGCAGGAATCCAGTATTTATCAATGTTTCCCATGGCTGGATCCCCGCCTTCGCGGGGATGACAAACAAGAAATTGAGGTTTTTAGAGGTGCCCATGTGTTAGTGATTTGAAATTACGAAGGCAAAAAGAGGGGGAGCGATGGCAAAAAAATCCCTGATGGTCCTGGCTGCTTTTATCTTGTTCATGACCCATGGCCCTGCATTCGCGGAGGCGCCTAAAGAGACCGTCGAGCCTTACGTGCCTCAGTTTTCATATGCGCCGAATCCTCAGAATGCACCGGATTCGGCAGGGGTGACCTTTGCCGTGGGCATGCCCAGTTGCTTTCCGAGCAGCGTGCCCAACCAGTTGTGGATCAACGAATTGAAGTCGACTGGTAAGCTCGATCCCGCGAGCAACAAGTTATTCTGGTTCGCCTTTCCGCAGTTTGTCAATCTGCCGTTCAAGATGAGAAGAGATGTCGCCGAGCTCCTCTATGCAAAGGGGTTCGGCATCAAGGGCCCGTATGAGTCCTCCAATGCGATCCCCGCTGCTGACAAGAAAGCCATCGATCTCTATCTCACCCCGAAGATCAATCTGACATTCACCCTGCGGGATGTGAACAAATGGTTATCAGGCGCGGAAAATATAGAGGTCAATGGAGCGGTCGGTCTGGAGATACGAGACATGGGAAGCAGCGAACTCTTATGGACCAAAGAAGTGCCTCTGACAAAGATCGAACTTGTTTGGGAAATGAATAGGACATACTTTGTGGAGACCAAATTCAACACCATCATGAATGCTGTAGCAAAGGGCATCGAACAGCAGTATTCCGCCATTATGAGCGGCATCTCGAACGCTATCGATCCTCAAGAGATGAGGGCGCTCAAAAAGAGTGGGGAGGCGACCAGGGGAAAGACGGGATATTGAGAGGTTGCTCCAGGCTGATGGGATGGGGTTGGCTCACGCCAGGCACGACGTGCGGGATTCGTCCCAGCCACCCAAACAAAAAGGAGGGGATGACCCCTCCTGTTTGTTTGGGTGGCTGGGTGGGCAATTTTATAACTGCGTGTCAAGAATACGTGGCCTTGCGAATATGTCATGCCCACGGCAATATGACAGTTAATGCCCACGCGATTATGACAGTGGGCTGGGTTGTGACCCATAATTTTGAGTAGCCCTTGGTGGTGGCAAGATTGCCATTTTGGGGGGATACTCAGATATGGGTTTGCTTATTTGCGTTCCTCTATCGGCTTTATAGAAAGCCGTCTTTGCCTTAAATTTGGCGATTTCGTTATTTTTGTAATGAATCGTGATAGTGTCATCTAAAAGTTTGTGTACCTCGACTGTTGCTTTGGCAAATGAACAACGGACATCAGACGGCGGTATTTGATAAATCACGCCATCCAAGGAAATGGTGTTATCGTTTTTTACCACCCGCTTGTCTTTCCAACACAGTATGTGTTTAAGATCTATATTTTCTGGAATAGGTCTCCATGCCTTCTCTTTGTCCCTGGCTTGCCTCATAAATTTCTTGTTGTAGTTCTTAAAATATTTCTTCGCTACAATGTTAGCTTCTTCCAGTGTCTTGGCGTTGGCCAGTCTTAGCTCGCTTACAAGTCTATCCTGGTGCGTTCCACCTGTGCGCTCAACGCGCCCTTTGGCCTGCGCAGAACCGGCGTACATCATCCCCACACCCAATTCATCCATGGCCCTGCCAAATTCTGTAAGCGGTCGTTTGTTCAAAAGCTGTTCCTCCATCGTCTGATCTCGATCCGTCCAAAAAATACTATGTCGGTCTACATAAATGCTCTCCGGCAGGCCATCCTTCGAAAAAATATCCATTGCTTGCTTGAAATACCCTTCTGTAGTTTCAGCCAACTCAAAATGTCCCCACTCCCTGTTGGTAGCGTCATCCGTTGCGTGAATCAAATCCAGCCAAGGCCCACGCCCTTCCAACCAGTCGTGCGGACTGGCATCCATCTGCAGAACGGATGCCTCCCTCGACCTCCGCTCCCGTCTCTGCCTGTGCTTTGGCTTCCTTGCCACTCGCTCAGGCCGAATGCTTGCCGCCCTTAATGTCTGCCGAACCTTTTCTCTCCCAATCTTTAACCCTTCCTCCTCTGCCAGCTTCTCCTTGAAATGCCTATCGTTGAACCCAACGTAGACCTCCTTGCGAAGCTTTACCACTCTCTCCAGCAAGTCTGCCGGCAAGGCATTCCATGGCCGCCTGCCTCTGTTACCATGAATGGCGCCTCTAATCCCTTTCTTGATTATGGCCGCCTTGATCCGGTAACCCTGCCTCTCCTTTATCCCTAGCAGTTGGCCCGCTTCTGCCATTGTCTTCCTCCCAGCCATCACTTGCTGCATTACCTCGTACCTTCTTGTCTCTCTCATAGACAGGTTAATGTTTTCCATCCCCTGTCATTATCCCATGGGCGTTAACCCTGTCATTATCGCGTGGGTATCACA
>JBDRBN010000096.1:0-3562 GCA_043822785.1 Pseudomonadota bacterium | reverse complement strand
ATAGGCGATACCATAAGAGTTTCTCTTACAGCAGATCCTGTCAAAGAGGTGAAAGCAGGGTTTGAGATACTAGCTAACCTAGGTCTTAGAGACAGGCAATTTGTAGAGATCATCTCGTGTCCCACGTGCGGCCGGCTTCAGTATGATCTTGAAGGGCTTGTTGATAGGATAGAAAAGCGTTTGGAGGGGGTGCGCGGTCCGCTCAAAGTTGCAGTGATGGGGTGCGAGGTCAATGGCCCTGGTGAAGCAAAAGAGGCTGACGTTGGTGTTGCAGGCGGCAGAGGCAAGGGCGCCATCATCCGTGGTGGTCAGATCGTTCGCACTTGCACTGAAGATAAGCTGGAAGACGAGCTTATGAAGGAAATCGAATCATTAATACAAAGTCGAAACCAGACTGATTAGAGGAAATCAAGATGCGTTACTCACAACTTTTAATTCCTACATTGCGCGAAGCGCCGTCCGATGCTGAAGTGGCAAGCCACAAGCTCATGGTGCGTGCAGGATACATCCGTAAACTCGCTGCGGGTGTGTATACGTATCTTCCATTATGCCTGCGAGTTTTGCGCAAGATAGAGAACATTGTCAGACAAGAGATGATAGCAGCTGGTGCACAGGAACTTTTGCTTCCAGTGGTCATGCCAGCGGAACTCTGGATAGAGACAGGCCGCTGGGCAGTATATGGAAAAGAACTTCTGCGCTTTAAAGATCGCCATGATCGCGATTTCTGCATCGGTCCCACTCATGAAGAAGCCATCACAGATCTCATTCGCAATGAGATCTCCTCATGGCGTGATCTTCCTAAAAACTGTTTTCAGATACAGACAAAATTTCGCGATGAGGTGCGTCCACGCTTTGGCCTGATGAGGGGCCGAGAGTTTATAATGAAGGATAGCTATTCGTTTGACAGGGATGAAGAAGCGGCCAAAATAAGTTACAAAAAGATGTACGAGGCATACAAGCGCATCTTCACTCGTTGTGGTTTGAGCTTTCGTCCAGTCGAAGCGATGACTGGAACGATCGGCGGTTCCATGTCACACGAGTTCCAGGTCTTGGCTGAATCAGGAGAAGATGAGATCCTCTCATGTACGAAATGTGAATATGCTGCGAACGTCGAGAAGGCAGAAGTGAAACCGCCGGAGGCAAGCAACGCCAGCAAGGCCAGCAATGCGAGAAACGAAATACAAAAGGGTAAATACAAAAAAGTGAAGACCCCGGATAAGAAATCAGTTGAAGAAGTGTGTGAATTCTTAAAAGTAAAGCCTGAGCAGTTAGTTAAGACTCTTATCTTTGATACTGACCAAGGACCAGTGGCAGGGCTTGTGCGCGGGGATCATGCGCTAAAGGAGGCAAAGCTCAAAGAGGCTATAGGAGTGGAGTGGTGCAACTTGGCCGAAGATCGCACCGTCAGTGAAGTCACTGCTGCTCCAGCTGGATTTGCTGGCCCCGTTGGTCTTAACATTCCCATCTATGCAGATCACGCTATAGCTTTGATGTCTGATTTTATTGTCGGCGCAAATGAAGGGGATGCTCACCTAACAGGCGTTAACTTGGGTGACTTCAAGGTAGAGAAATATGCGGACATAAGGTGTGCTGTGGCAGGTGATCTGTGTCCTCGATGCGATGACGGCGTATTCGAAGAGCACAGAGGCATTGAGGTGGGACAGGTGTTTTACCTTGGCACCAAGTATTCAGATTCTATGAAGGCTACATATACTGATGAGGATGGCAACAAGCGCTCCTGCGTTATGGGTTGCTATGGAATAGGTATAGGACGTACAGCAGCTGCAGCCATTGAACAGAATCATGACGAGAAGGGAATAGCGTGGCCTCTTCCTATAGCGCCTTTTCATGTAGAGGTCATTCCGCTTTCTACTAATGAAGAAGTTGTGGAGGTGGCGAATACGCTTCATGATAAATTGGAATCAAAAGGAATCGAAGTTCTCATAGACGATCGTGACGCTCGTGCAGGCGTTAAGTTTGCCGACGCTGATCTCATAGGCATTCCTTTGAGGATCGTTGTTGGTGAAAAAGGCCTTAAAGATGGAAAGGTGGAATTCAAAGAACGCCGTGGAGGAGATGCAGTTAAGATGAGTCCTGCTGAAGCCATAGAGAAAGTCGTTACCGCTGTTGCGAAGATATCCTGAAAGGGGAAGAACCTATGACCATTAAACCTACTACCAGCAAAGATCGTCTCATCGTCGCGCTCTTGACAGATGACATGAAAGAAGCCGAGTCCATGGTAAAGTTGCTCAAGAAAGATGTTCACACATTTGAGGTGGGGCTTCCAACGTACACTGCTTTAGGGCCTGATGTTGTGAAGATGATTCACAACCATGGTTGTAAGGTATATCTTGATCTTAAGTATCATGACATACCTTCCACAGTTCATAAGGCAGTGGTAGCTGCTACTAAGCTTGGCGTGGATGGCCTTAACGTGCATGCATCCGGCGGTGAGGAGATGCTAAAGCGCACCGTCGCAGCAGCGCGAGAAGCAGCTGGTAGTAAATCCAAAATGCCAACCCTCTTTGCAGTAACAGTGCTCACCAGCATGGAGTCGCTTGCTGATATCGGTGTTCAGTATGAAGTAAGAGAGCAGGTTGTGCGCCTGGCCAAACTTTCAAAGTCATGTGGTCTCCACGGCGTTGTGGCTTCTCCGCTTGAGATTGCACCCATTCGTAAGGCCTGTGGTGATAAGTTTTTGATCATGACTACAGGTGTGCGACCTTTGGGCTCGGCTGCTCAGGATCAACGGAGAATAGCTTCGCCCATAATGGCAATTGCTGCAGGAGCTGATTTCCTCGTCATAGGCCGCCCCGTGGTACAGGCCAAAGATCCGCGTGCAGTGGTCCAGCAGATCCTAAAAGAGATATCCTAGTTATGAAGTTTGCCTGTGATGCTATGCTTGGCAGGTTGGCCCGTTGGCTTCGCATCAGCGGCCATGACGTGTTCTATCGTGCTGATATGGATAGAGCGGTCTTTCTTCGCGTTGCCAAAGAAGAAAGACGAGTTGTGTTAACTCGTGCAGAAAACTTTAAAGAGCTGTCTGAGATTCCTCCATATCATATAATAACAGGCAATGATCTCGATGATCATCTTTCACAGGTTTATAAGGCCTTTCCACAATTAAAACCCTTTGACGAGTTTCTCACCCGCTGCGTGGAATGCAATGTTTTGCTCGTGGAGATCGATAAAGATAAATTTAGCGATTCCATTCCGCCTAAAGCCCAGCATCTGTCAGGGCGGTTCTGTCGCTGCCCATCCTGCGGCAAACTCCTTTGGCCTGGATCACACGTTGAACGCATTAAAGCCCGCCTAACAACGCTTTTTCCAAAAGCAAATTCCAATAACCAAAGTCCAAATTCCAAACCCGGATTCAACAACTAAGTGCAACACCTGGCATTAAAGACTTCAGCAGGTGTTTTAAATCCGAGGCATTTTCTCGGACGATTATTTAACCAGTATTCGATCTTTTTCAAGTGAATATGCGAGACGTTAGCCAAGTTGGTTTTCTTGGGTATGAAACGTCTGACCAAGCCTATGGTATTTTCCACGGAGCCACGCT
>JBDRBN010000095.1:0-6964 GCA_043822785.1 Pseudomonadota bacterium | reverse complement strand
CAGTCTCACAAAGGGGAGGGTGTTATTCGACGATGCTTTCTTGAGCATTTCTAAAAGAGTTGAGATCGAAATTCCTATTACATTTGTAAAACAACCTCTAACCGATAATACCAAAGCAGCGCCCTTGCCTTGTATGGCATAGGCGCCTGCCCTGTTTTTCCATTCTTTTGTTTTTATATACCATTCTATTGCCTGATCTGAAAGATCGACAAACTCCACTTCGGTGATCGTTACCGTAGTATCGATTGTCGCGTTTTTTATATCGCTCAACGCGATAGCACTTACCACCTCATGCGTGCGGCCGGATAATAGTCGCAATATTTGTCTTGCATGCGCCTCGTCCTCTGGCTTCCCGATGATATTGCCATCAAGGCCTATGGCTGTATCCACGGCAACTATCACTGCATCAAGACTTGTAGGGTTTGCAGCCTCTGCCTTGGTTTTAGCAAGCCTTTCTACATAAGGGGCAACCTGCTCGCCATCCAAAGGGGTCTCGTCCACATCTACACTAAAGGCAGTAAACCGAAGCCCAGTATCATATACTAGCTTGCGCCTGGCCTCTGATGCTGTGGCCAAGACCAATGGACGGTTAAAATCGATGATAGGCATATTGCCCAAACCTTAATCACTGAATTTCAATAATTGCAAGCAACCCTGTCATTGCGAGGAGCGCATGCGACGAAGCAATCTCCTACAGTACGGAGATTGCTACGCCCAGCACCATACGGTGCTGGGCTCGCAATGACACTAATGCCCTCGCTTGTATTGACTGATCGCACTCTCTCAGTTAGGGTTCCGCCGCAAATTAGCCGTGCTCCCAAAGGAGGCAACTGATGGCCCTTTTTGCCGACCGAGTCTCTAAAATCGACACTGAAAATGCCTTTAAAATCGGCCCATATATAAGTGATGTGGAATCAGCCGGAAATCGCGTAATAAGGTGCAACCTAGGCGAGCCCGACTTTCCCCTGCCCAAACACATTCGCGAAGAAGTAAAGCGCCAGATCGACAATGACCTCACTCACTACTGCGATCCCCAGGGAATTTTGCCCTTAAGAGAGACCATTGCAAAGGATGTGGGCGCAAGGCGCAATCTCAACATCACGCCAGACAGGGTGGTGGTATTTCCCGGCGCAAAGCCGCCCATAGGTTTGTGCCAGCAGACGTACTGCAACCCCAAAGACGAAATCATCTATCCAAGCCCAGGCTTTCCTATCTATGAATCATTCATTTCATACGTTGGCGCGACTCCAAAGCCTTTGCACTTGCGCGAGGAAGCGGGTTTTTCGTTTACGGCCAAAGAACTGGAAGCGCTCATCACAAACCGCACCAAACTCATATACATCAATTTTCCCTCAAACCCCACAGGCGGTGTGGCAACAAAAGACCAGTTTGAGGAGATAGCTGATATAATTCGCAGAAGGGCGCCAAAGGATGTGAGAGTTTATTCGGACGAGGTTTATGAAAATATCCTGTTCGACGGCAGCCGCCATAATTCTATAGCGTCGTTTCCTGGCATGGAGGAGCGCACGATCATCGTATCAGGCGTGTCCAAATCTTATTCCTGGACCGGCGGCCGAGTTGGTTGGGCAATATTTCCCACAAAAGAAGAGGCAGCTGTATTTAAAAACCTCAACATCAACTATTTTTCGTGCGTGCCTGCCTACAATCAGATGGGCGCAAAAATAGCCATTGAATCGCCAGAGAGCAAAAAAGAGATCCAAAAAATGGTAAGCGCCTTTCAGGAGCGCAGGGATGTGGTGGTAGCAGGGCTAAACAATATCGAAGGCATCAAATGTCAGATGCCAAAGGGTGCGTTTTATGTTTTTCCGAATATCGGCGGCGTGTGCGAGGGCATAGGTGCGATAGATGCGTATGAGTCGCTGCCAAAGGATGTGAAACAGAAGACAAGTCTCTCTACGCTCTTTCAACTCTTTCTTTTGTTTAAACATCATGTTGCCACCATGGACAGAAAGTCATTTGGCCGCATAGGTTCTGAAGGAAAGCATTTTCTGCGCATATCCATTGCAACAGGAATAGATGATCTGAAAGAAGGGCTTAAGCGAATAGAGAAGGCTTCGAAGGATAAGGATGGTTTTAGGAAATTTGTGGAGGAAGGGGAGAGGTTATACTAACGTATGCGAGAAAAGCGAGACACGCGAGAAAGGCGAGAAACGCGATAGGGATTGTCATCGCGAGTCGGCTGAAAGCCGACGTGGCGATCTCCTGAGTTTAGGGAGATTGCTTCGCATTCGCTCGCAATGACACGAATGTTTCTCGCAAAATTCTAATCAATAATCACAGGAGATGAACTATGGCATTCGAGTTAAAGAATCGTCGAGGCATTTACGTAGACATCGAGAAGGAACTCAAGAAGGAGAAACCTCCGCTTTCTGAGAGCGATCTCAAAAACTTCGAGGACTTTGACCTCATCTACAGGTCGGTCTGCACGCTCATGTATAACTATGTGCCAATGTCTGGGCATCCAGGCGGATCTATCTCTTCTGGCAGGTTTGTGTCAGCTCTGCTTTTTTCTACTATGGACTATGACCTATCAAACCCAGACCGCTCTGACGCTGATATCATCTCCTATGCTGCAGGGCACAAGGCTTTAGGGCTTTATGCGATGTGGGCGCTCAGAAACGAGATCGCAAAGTTTGGCGCCCCGAATCTTTTGCCTAACAATGAAAAAAAACAGCTTCGGCTCGAAGACCTTTTAGGCTTTCGCAGAAATCCCATAACCACGACTCCGCTGTTTGTTAAATTCAAAGTCAAACCTTTGGACGGACATCCAACACCTGCTACGCCATTTGTCAAATTATCAACCGGTGCATCAGGAGTGGGAGTCACCACGTCACTTGGACTTGCATTTGCAGCTGCCGATTTTTTTGGAGATCAAGCACCAAAGGTGCACATCGTTGAAGGCGAGGGAGGTATGACGCCAGGGCGCGTATCCGAAGCATTGGCTTCTGCAGGCACAGCATCTCTTGGCAACACGATCTTGCATGTAGATTGGAACCAGGCATCCATAGATTCAAACCACGTATGCCCTGATGAAGGAAAGCCAGGCGAGTACGTGCAGTGGACGCCAGCTGAGTTCTGTTATCTACACGACTGGAACGTGATATACGTAGATGACGGGATGGATTTTCAGCAGATTGTGGCTGCGCAGAAAAAGGCTTTGGCCATAGGCAACTCCCAGCCCACAGCAATTGTCTACAGAACCGTGAAGGGATGGAAGTATGGCATTGAAGGAAAAGCTTCGCATGGGGCAGGTCATAAACTCTGCTCGCAAGGATTTTATGAAGCGCTCTCACCGCTTTTGGGCAATGCTAAGAGAGTTCTCCCCAAATGCGAAAAGGATGAGATGAGGTGCAAGACCGTTGATGATAGCAGGCAGGTTATGGAAGAATGTTTTTGGGGTGCTCTTACTGTTGTGCGCGATCATGTGCAAAAGGCAGGCTTTGTAAAACCCTTGGCAAACTGCTTGGCATCGGCCAGGGATAGGCTTGATAAACTCACTCGCAAACCAAGACAAGGTGCGCCAGATATTACTGCTATATATGCAGCTGCCAAAGAGGCATTGAATTCTACGCCTAAGGAGGTGGCCCTTAAGGTAGGCGAAACCACAACGCTTCGTGCTGAGCTTGGCCGCACCCTTAACTATTACAACAAACTGAGTGGTGGCGCTATCTTGGCAGCAGCAGCTGATCTGTTGGGATCTACAAATACCAATGAAATAGCCAAAGGATTTGCAGAAGGTTATTATAACTTTGCGACAAACAATCAGGCCAGGCTTCTTTCCATCGGTGGCATCTGCGAGGATGCCATAGCAGGCGTGCTCTCTGGGCTTTCCTCTTATGGCCGCCACATAGGAGTGGGTTCGTCATACGGTGCGTTCATAGCGGCGCTAGGCCATGTACCTGCAAGGCTCCACGCAATAGGGGCGCAGGCGCGAAAGCAAGTATGGGGCGATGATTACAAGCCATTCGTTCTTAGCTGCGCACATGTTGGTTTAAAGACAGGCGAGGATGGCCCCACCCATGCTGACCCACAGTGCTTGCAACTTTTGCAGGAGAATTTTCCTAGCGGCACGATCATCACGCTTACGCCCTGGGATCCACAAGAGCTTTGGCCCCTTGTTTCTGTTGCACTTTCCAAACGGCCGGCAATCATAGCGCCATTTGTTACAAGACCTAATGAAGAGGTGCCGGATAGAGCGGCGCTGGGGTTTGCGCCGGCATCAGAGTCTGTTCAAGGCGTGTATCTTATGCGAGCCGCCAAGGGCAAGCCGCAGGCGACCGTGGTGCTTCAAGGCAGCGGCGTAACTTATGCGTTTGTAAACGAAGCGCTTGTTATGCTCGATAAGGAAGGCGTGGACCTAAACATCTATTATGTATCAAGCGCCGAACTTTTTGATCTACTTCCAAGCTCCGAGCAGAAAAAAATCTTTTCTGATGCGACCGCATCCGATGCGATGGGAATAACCGGCTTCACCATGCCGACCCTATACCGGTGGGTAACAAGTGACCTTGGAAGATCCATGTCGCTTTCGCCATTCAAGAACGGCCATTATCTGGGAAGCGGACAGGCCGATATGGTGCTCGCCGAAGCAGGGCTGGACGGCAAAAGCCAGTTTAAGGCGATAATGAAGTACATCAAGGAAAAGAAGGCATAATGCGCGCGCTTATCATTTCTATTTTAGTGACCTTCATGTGTTCTGTAGCCTGGGCCGAGCCTCCCGAATGCAGATACTTTCATCATGGCGATGGGCATATTAAGCTAGCAACGAATAAGGGCAAAGTCGCCTTCGATGGAAGATTCCGCAATCCTGACGGCACCTATGATGAAAATGCGCTGAGAAAAATTAATCGGGTTTTTTTAGCAAGATATGGTGTTCCCATTTCAACCATATCGCTAAGGCTGATTGAATTTCTCGATTTTTTGCAGGACCACTTCAATCCAAAAGGCCGCCTGATGATAACCTCAGGTTATCGCAGCCCAAGCTATAACACTAACCTGAGAAATAATGGCAAGCTCGCTGCAAAGGCGAGCCTGCATCAGTATGGCATGGCTACGGACTTTTGGCTTGCGGGCGTGCCATCTAAGAAGATCTGGGAATTTGTGCGCGAGCTTAACTTTGGCGGAGTGGGTTTCTATCACGGGAAAAATGTTCACGTGGATGTGGGGCCGGCAAGATTTTGGGATGAGGCCACATCCAAGGTTGGCACCGACATATCTGATGACAACAAGCTCATAGGGATTGTTGCTGATAAGGATATCTATCTACCTGGCGATATCGTTGATATGCGCTTCATAAGGATGACCATGTTTCCAATAGGAGTAAAGCCAACCTTTGTTCTTGAGAGAAAGGATAAAAAGGGCGAGTGGGAAAAAGCGGATGAGTTTAATCCAATTTTTTCAAAAGAAACAAAAGACCAGTGTTTCAAATTTAACGATATTGGCGAGATGCTGGGCATCAGCTGGCAGCTGCCGGCTGATCTTAAGCCAGGCAGATATCGCGTTAAGAGTTCATTTTGTGACAAGATATACGATGAAATGCCTGAAGAAATTTTTACACCGGAATTCGAGGTTATAAGAGAATGATCAGGCACAATATGATAGCCGGAATCATTTGGATGGTCTTTGCTCAACTCTTGTTTGTTGTTGGATGGGTGTCCATTAAATTTCTCGGAAGTCGGATACCACTGTTTGAAATAATTTTTTTCAGGGCTATTGTTTCGGTTGTCATTCTTTTGCCGCTCACATGGTGGCGTTTTGGAAGCGTTCGCGGGAAGGACTACTTTGCGCTTTTTTTGAGGTCTTTGTTTGGATTTCTGGCCATGGCCATGGCTTTTTATGCGATGATAAAAATGGACATTGGCAACGCTGCAACCCTCTTTAACACCCTGCCGATCTTTGTAGCACTTCTGGCTCCGGCAATACTTGGCGAAACGTTCTCAACCGGAAAACTGATTCTGGTGATCATCGCTTTTGCTGGAATAGGCATGATTCTCAAGCCTGATCCCGACATTTTGAACGGCGCATCTATATATGCGCTCATGGCCGGACTTTTGGGCGCGTTGGCCATGCTTTTTGTGCGAAAGCTGGTTGCAACCGATTCTACCCTCATCATCATACTGTATTTTACTGCATTTACAGCTGTTGTGGCTGCGCCCTTTGCAGCTGCCAAATTTATATATCCGACATCGGCCGAGTGGGTCTATCTTTTAGTCATCGGCATATGCACCACGTTGGGTCAGATTTTCATGACGCGCTCCTATCGATATGGGCATGCCTCTACCATTGCGCCGTTTAGCTACGCATCCGTGATAGGGGCCTATATAGTTGGTTTCACGATATTCAATGAGATGCCGGATGTGTGGTCTGTGATGGGCGCAACCGTGATAATTGCCAGCGGCATAGGAATAATGTTTACACAGCCGACAACTTCGATACGCGAAGAAATCCGCTCGGCAAAGGTTACATAAGAAGCTTTTGTCAACCTGAGGACTCAATTTCTGCTACGAACTTATTTACCCTGTCTCGATATGCCTTGAGCTCATCATGGCTTTATTGTGAGTAATGAGGGTTAGCAGGCCAGAGTTCGATGGCTTCACCCAAATATCTGTCTGCAAAGATTAGTGATGTTGTGACCTGATATTCTTCAGGCCTTAGTGTATATGACAAAGCCAATCTGATGTTTGATTCAGCAGTATCGTGTAGTAACCGATATCGTTCCAGAAATTCTGCTGCTCCACGATAAAACTGATCCCATGTATTTAAGTTGCATGTCTTGAGATGTTCCCAATATGCGGATATGCCCTTATCACTGCTGTCGCGTTAGAACTGCTTGTTTTTCATGGATGTCATTGCGAGCAAAGCGAAGCAATCCCCTTATAACCTGTGTTTGCGGGAGATTGCTTCGTCGCTAAACGCTCCTCGCAATGACACCTAGACATGAGAA
>JBDRBN010000094.1:0-13496 GCA_043822785.1 Pseudomonadota bacterium | reverse complement strand
GACTGACATCACCCGAATATTTGGCCGGTAGTATTATGTAACAAAATTCTCATATTTTTTTGTCAAAGAACGTTTATATCAAGTCACCCTCCCCAATTGCGACACAGTCTCTGTAAGGGGAGGGCTAGGGTGGGGTAGATCATCAATTACTAATTATGAAAAGTCTTACCGCTAAAATAGGTTTAATAATAATAGTGCTTCTCATCATAGCAGCTCTGTTTGCGCCGTGGCTGGCACCATATGATCCCTCGGAATATAATCTCGATCTCGCTTTTTCAGGTCCCTCACTAGAGCATCCGTTTGGCAATGATGCTGATGGCTGCGATGTGCTTTCTCGCGTGCTTTTCGGCGCGCGCGTATCTTTGGGCATCGGCCTTGGTGTTGTGGGTATATCCCTGGTGGTAGGCTGCATCATAGGCATCATAGCAGGTTGGTTTGGAGGCATAATCGATCGCATATTCACTTTTGTGTCAGATGTATTTTTAGCGTTTCCAAGTTTTCTGTTTGCCATAGCTGTTGCTGCGTTTTTAAGGCCTGCGGTCATAAACGTCGTCATCATTTTGTGCATCAAAGGATGGGTTACATATGCAAGGCTTGTGCGCGGCCAGACCCTTGCGCTAAAGGAGCGCGAGTTTGTGCAAGCAGGCCGGGCCATAGGTGTTGGGACTCCAAGGATTTTTATTCACCACCTGTTTCCAAACATGATCGGCCCGATCGTTGTAAACGCAAGCTTTGGCATGGCCGGAGTCATCATGATAGAATCATCGCTATCGTTTCTGGGCCTTGGCGTTCCGGTTGACATACCCTCATGGGGCAACATGATCGATCAGGGCACGCAGTTCTTGCTGGTGGCGCCATATTTGTCGATAATTCCAGGCATCGCCATCATGCTCGTGGTGTTGGGATTTAATTTCTTGGGCGATGGTCTGCGCGATAAACTGGCGCCGAGGGGGAGATGACAATATGCCAGAGGCATATTGTCATTGCAAGGAACGTAGTGACGAAGCAATCCCCTCAATCCTTGGAGATTGCCACCCTTCGACTGCGCTCAGGGCAGGCGCCCGCTAACGTGGGCTCGCGATGACATTTCTAGTACGAGGTTAATCATGACTACGGTAGGACAACTATTAATGGTAGGAGTGGAGGGTACCAAAGTTACTCATGACCTCGAGCTCTTTATCAAAGAGATGAACGTCGGCGGGGTTATACTGTTTTCGCGCAACTTCAAAAGTCCGGCCCAGCTCGCGAGTTTTATAAGATATCTGAACGAGGTTTCAGAATCGCGCCTCATCATTGCAGTGGATCAGGAGGGAGGGCGCGTAGCTCGCCTTGGCGAACCATTTACTAAACTGCCTCCCATGTCGTGTTTAGGACGATGCCAGGATGAAGCAGAAGCGCTTGCTAAGCAGGCAGGAGAACTGCTGGGGCAAGAGCTGCGGGCTGTAGGTATAAACTTAAATTTTGCTCCAGTGCTTGATGTGGCGACCAATGCCTTTAATCCTGTGATTGCAGATCGCGCGTTCAGCAGCGATCCAAATATAGTGGCAAAGCTGGGCTGTGCGTTCATACGCGGCATTCAAAGCCAGGGCATTGCTGCTTGCGCCAAACATTTTCCCGGACATGGCGATACAGATAAAGATTCGCATCTTGAGCTGCCAGTGCTCAGCCACACGCGCGCGCGTTTTGATGCATTGGAGTTTATACCGTTTAAGGCTGCAATAGAAGCCGGCGTAGCTTCAATCATGACCTCGCATCTTAAAATACCAAATCTGGATGATGCGCCTGTAACGATTTCCAGACCCATAACCACAGGCATTCTCAGGCGCGAGTTAAATTTTGATGGGCTCATATTCACCGATGATCTTACAATGAAAGGCATCACAAGCGTCTGTGGCCCACGCGAGGCAGCGTGGCGCGCTGTCGCTTCCGGCGCGGACATGGCGCTCGTTTGTCACAATAGAGATGCACAGCGCGAAGCTTTAGAAGGCCTAAGGCAAGCTGTGGGCGAGGGCTTAATACCCATGGGCCAGCTTTCCAAAACACTTTCCCGAATAGCTGCATTTAAAGAGAAATACGCCACTGCCGATAAAGCGCGTTTTCCCATCTCCCGCATCGGCTGCAGGGAGCATAGGCAGATAGCTCGCAGCCTAGAGTCATGCTGAATGTGCGTTCCTCCCCCTTTGTAAGGGGGAGGTTAGGAGGGGGTAGATCCGTATTAGGAGATGTTGATTTGTGCCTGGCACCTATTGATCACGTCCTTAACCTCTTGATTTCATTATCTAAAAAATTTTCATTCACACGCAACTTTAGGGTGCCTCCTAACCGAAAATATAGGTGTATTCAAAGGGAGGCATAAGATGATTGCAGCAGGTGAATTGAAGTGTGAACCAGCGACCAACAGCAAAGATGAGGCTTCTGGTTTGCAATGCGTTTCAATTGGTCCGGAGCGCCCAAACCTAGCGGAAGGATCATCTTGTTCCAACATTGAGAAGGAAGGCAAGATACTAGGCTACTCTTGCTTCATCCCCACGGATTCCCAGCCTGACGCTGGGGTCCCCCCTCCGCCACCACCGCCTGCGCCTGACGGCTCTGCAACCGTGCGAAGAGCACAGTGTTTTGGCGATGCAGTATCACGACTTGCCAGTCAGGTAGTACAAAATGCCGAGGCACAAGAAAAGGCCGATGCAGATATTAATGCACTGGTAACGGGCGCTATGGCCTTTGCTGATAAAATCGCCCCTGCATTTCCAAACCCTGTGTTTATGATGGCCGCTGCGATTGCTGCTTTGGCTAATCCTGAGGGTACTGCTGCCCCAGCCAGTTCGCCTCCATCTGCACCTTCCGCATCTCAAGGTAGCCCCCCACCAACCCGAGATAAAGGCAATCCATTAAACCTGTCACCAGCAGCGATTGCCAGTTTGTGAGCATTTTCACTGATGACAACTCTCCCCAATTTCAACTCATAAATATAATATTATCTGAAGAATTTTGTTCTTCTCTGGCTTTATTTTTTCTAAAAAACTCATATATATCAATAAGATGACCCAACTACATGGGATTGCTAAAAGGGGGACCTATCTGGCCCCTCTCTTGCATTATATAGGGCCGTAATATTGGTAACAAGAGAGTGTAGGATATAAAAGTGCAATGTTATCAAGGGATTAGCAAATTATAATGATTCATTTGCCAAAGTTTAGGTGGTGAGAGGAGTCTTTGAATGGCAAGGGGCATAGACAACTGGCAAAAGCCGAATAAGACGACCAGTTATGCGGATCAGATCCGTAAGCAGGGCAATGCTGCGCGTAAAACAGATCAGTTAGTGGAGAAGGCCGCCAATCTCGGCAAGCCGGCAAATCTCGACAAGCTTCAGCTGAGTAAGCCCGTAAGTCCGGGCAAGGATGTTGCCCAGACCCATCAGAAGATTAGACCTGAGACGCAGCACGAGGCAGCAAAACACTCTGATCAAGCTGCCAAGCAATATCTCAATGCACAGAAACAGGCCCAAAATCTTAGCAAACTTGCTACGACATTAAAGTCAAAAGGCACGCAAAAGCCGGCAACTGACAACGCTATAATTTCAAAGCCAAATGTACCCCAGACCCATGCAACCATAAAGCAGGGGACACAGCAGCAATCAGCACACATAGCGAGCCATTTAGCTGGCGCACAAAAAACGGCACAAAAGGGCGCTACCAAAAACATAATTCAGCCTAAGACTCCAAAGACAAATAGCTCACACAAGACTGCAAAGAACGCAGAGGGCAAGAGTTTAGATGCGCAAAGAACTTTGAAGTCAGCTGAGCAAACCCTACAGCCTGAAAACGCAGCCCAGGGCGCAGCGCTTGCTGGCATGTCTGAAGCACTTACTGATACAGCCAGAACAGGTCGCAGTACAGACGATATAGATAATGAAGACGGAGTGGAGAAAGAGGAGCAAGGCAGAGAGACAAGCACGTTTTCAGCGGGTTCCTCCACCAAAGCTAGGTCTGCGAGCAATGAACTGGGCGGTCTTCTAGGTGGCTCTGCCGGCGAAAGCAATAGCGATTCTCTTGAAAACAACGAAGCTGTTACAGCAGAAGCAGCCAAAAATGCACAAAGAGCAGAACCTCTTCCTGAAAAGGATCCTTCGCTGCATGTGTACAATGAGGATGGTACAGCAGCGGATGTAAAATCAAAGGCCCAAGTTTTTTCGCGACTAGTTGAAAAGAGACTTTATGCCATAGCAAAATTCGATCACGAACTTGAAGGCAAAATAAAGAATATGTTTGAAACAGCACCGCTGTCAAAGCGCATCATCGGCGATCTTAGAGACGGTCTTAGCACAGCGGATTTTCTTAAATCAGTTTACGGAGGGGTAATTGGTTAGCGAACTGACATTATCGAGCTTTTTCTCCCGCGTCGGCCATTCAGACTATGATTGGCCAGGCTACGGCCTGGGCGCCTATGGATCTTCACCATATGCCGGTTGGATGCCTGGGAGCGGAATGCAGTTTGGCCCAAATCCTGCTGATTCTCTATCCCTTGTTACAGGTCCTACAAGCGGCTCGCGCTCTATCCTAGAGGGCATGGGCAGGTTTATGCCCCAGGGATATGTAGGTCACGCTTCTCAAGGATTTGGAGACAGCGTGATGGCGTTTTTGAATAGACCTCCTCTTCCAGTGCCGATTTTTGGTTATGGCATACCGGCTCAGGCAGGCAATCAGCCCGGTGCTCCTGCAGCACCAGCACCAAGCTCGAGCATAAATGCAAGCACACCCAAAGGCGATCCAAGTAAAGCAGATGCAGACGCTGCGAAGAAAGCCAGCGATGCTGAAGCGATAGAAAAGTTAAAAGAGAAGTATGAGAGCGCTGATCATGGCTATCCCGATGCTGAGTGGAAGGCCATCGTTGCTGAGGCTGAGAAAGCTGCAGATGGTAATCCCAAAAAGTTCGATCGCATAATGAAGGCCCTGCCCAGCAAGAAATTCACAGAGCCGGAGATAGGCGAAGACAAAAAACCAAAGGGCCTAACCATCGAAGAGCAGAAACAGGCCTGGACCAGGAACTTTGGCAAGTGGCATGCAGAGCATATAAGCGGCATGAAACCTGCCGAGGCAGAGCAGCTTGTAAACGATACGGCAAGCGGCGAAAGGGTTACCTATAAGCTCAAGCAATCAACGCCTGTTGCCAACGGATTTAAGAAATTTGACATCACTGAGGTAAATGGAACAGGCAGTCTAAAAGTAGGTGATTCAGTCTATTATAAAGATAAGAAGTGGTATCGCGACGCCAATGGCACAAACCCAATCGCAGAAACCAGCGCTGCGCCAGGCGCGACTGCCGAGATCACAGTGGGCGGCCAAAGCGACTACATACCGCTTACACCGGCAGGAGTGCATGTGCATCCCGACTCTAAGCCCACAGTACTTAGTCGCTATACATTCGCAATTCCTTCTGGACCAAAGTCCCAAGAGATAGCCCGTTCAATAAAGCCAAGTTCGGACGGCACTACCTACATTTACTATAGTCCAAGCGATGGAAAGTGGTTTTATAAGAAAGGTGATAAAGAAGCCCCAGAAATCAAAGGCGCTCAGCTTATCGACGGCCGCCTGTATCTTGACCGCGGTGGCGACAGCTTTGATGTAAAACGCTCGGACAATGTCACAGGTTATATGGGCGATCTTCGTGCGGCGCATGACGAATACGATTCCAGGGTTACGAGATTCAATGATCTTGATAAGGGACAGCGCACAGATCGCATAAATGCCGTACGCTCTTATTTTGAAGAAGAAATGGCTGAAAGCGGCCGCGGCAAACTCGTATATAACTATGATGCCGACAGCAATGTCCTCAACATTACATGCGAAAATGATAAATGTGATGCAGTATGGAAGGCAGTAGGCAGTGAGAGCACTGAGAAGGATCAGACGTTTAACAATATACTTCTTCAGCTGCCCAAGGACTGCGCCATCACATTCAACGGTCAAAAGCTCTCAACAGACGGAAAGCCTTTCAATGCATTAAAGGATGCCCTGCATCGGGATGTGTCGCGCGAGATAAAGATTACTGATAACGTGGACATGGGCTATGCGACTTATGCGAACGCGCAGGATGCAGAGGATGCTGTATTCAATGAGCTCAACCGCAGAATCGTGGCCCAGCGCGAGCAAACCAGAAATCCCACGAAAATAATTTTTGACGGCGAAATCAAACTTCCTAAAGGCAAGATCACAGCTGAAGGATGGGAGCGTATCAAAATAAAACTTGCGGAAGCCAACAAGCCTGCAAAAATCGAGTTCTACGGTCAGGGTTCAAAAGTGAAGAACATCTCTGGCGAAATTCCGAGCAACACAAGTTATTTAGCAGCAAAAAGTGCAATTAATAGCTTCTATAAGAAGTATTCCCACAAGAGTGTCGCTGAGTTTGCAAAGAAATTTCAAGCGACAATGACAAATTCCAAAACAGACAAAAATGAAAAAAAGGATATGATTTCAAAAGCTGAAAAATATATTGCTCAATATGAGCAGGATATAAAAGAACTAGAGGCAGTGCAGGCTAAGTATGGGGATGTCGAAGTCTTGCCAGACGGTCGCAAAGCGTTCTTACCCATAAGAGCTGTGATATTGGCAAGCAAGGCTCGCCTGAAGGCGCTTAGAGAATTAAAGGATAAGCCAGGCATCTCTCTTGATCCGTCAGTTCTGAGTGCATCTGATGTCGAAGGGCTGCATGTAACTGAGGAGATCGATCTCAGCAGCGCCAAGAACAAAGAAGAGGTATATGCAAAGCTGAATGAAGTCGTAGCAGCGAAGGTCAAGGGACACGAGGACACGAAAAGGGTTACTTTTGATAAAGCGATAAAACTCCCATCATGGATGACGTCGAGCGATTTTGCTGATGCCATTGGATCATTGAGCATATCCAATTACAGCGTTCCTGTATATTTCGAAAAATTAATGTTTTCCAATAGAGTAGGAAAAGGGAATGTTTGCAGGTGGTATCGTGAATTCGAATACGCAGAGAAACCTGCTTCGGACTCACCTGCGCAGCATGCTAATTTTGACGAGAAAGGCAAGAAAGAACCTCCTCCTACACCTCCAGCTGTTGATGACGCCAGCAAATCAGCAGCCGCCACACCACCAGAGCCAAACTCCCCATCAGGGAAAGCTTCCAGTGATCCGGTTACCCCGCCTTCACAAGATGATGCAACAAGCTTTATCCAGGGGGCGGATGTTACCGGAGGTGGTTTGATCGAACAGGAAAGGGCTTTAGACAGCACAAGAGGTCAAGTGCTGAGCGCAGTCAAAGAAAAACAGCTCGCAGCCCACGAGGCGTTGAAGAAGTTAGCATCTATACGTCAGTATGGAGGTGGGGATGTGAGCGCAGCAGAAAAAGATGCTGAAGAAAAAGTTGCCGAGTATAAAAAAGAAGCCACCGCTTTATTTTCTATTCAGAACAAATATCGAGAATCAGGTTTGTATAGCAAGGCATCGGAACTAGACCTCATCCGAAAAGATCATATTCATCATGGTAGAAAGCTTGAAGTTATGACTACGGCTCCAGATCAATTTATTCCCGGCTCATCAGAACGTACTATAGCAGATGCCGAGTATAAGACTGACTTCACTATGCTGTACACTGAAGATTACATCTTTGGAAAGGCACAAACATACAAGGCCGCAGCCCGGCAAGGACAACCGAGTGAACAAGCGAAGAGCGACTTCAATGAGTTTATTGGTAATTATGAAAACTTATTGAAAGGACTTGAAAACAAGTTTGGCGCACAAGACGAGATCGTAAGAAGACACAAGACACTTCTGAGCGGACTTAAAGCCTTCCAAAGAAATCCTAAAACTTATGATTTGGTACAGCTGAGAGGTGTATAACCTTTCACTAAAAACCCTTGCCATGTGAACGCCCGCCGGCCTCACGATTACCTCCAACCAATAACTATCTACCAGTTTCTGGTATCACCTACCAATAACAATCAGCTTCCTACTGGTATGTGCCCCTACCAATAAGAATCAGCTTCCTACTGGTTGATATCGATGCACTTGTGACGAAAATCATGCACCTGTTGATTTTTAACTCCTTGAAATGAATATATAATATGTTGGTCTAATATTTGCATTATGCTCCTTAATAGGGAGAAAAGATGCGAATCAGAGAACATGGCATTCATTATCACGTTATTGCTCGATGTAACAACCGCGAGAGGCTGCTGGTAAAAGACCGCGATTGTAAGAAGTTTTTACAGTGTCTAAAGCATTACATTGAAATCCATAAATGCAAGCTGTTCAATTATGTGATCATGCCATCTCATGTGCACATGATGATTGCGACTGATGGTGGCGGTCTGATAGACCAGTTTATGCATGATTTATGCCTTTCATACTCGCATTCTTTCAACCGTAAACATGGCAGATGCGGTCACCTTTGGCGGCATAAATATAAGTGTAAAGTGATAAGCGATGATTATTATGCGCTGGCTTGCATGCGTTATATCGATAAAAATCCGGTTGCTGCTGGAATTGTGAAAAGTCCGTTGGAATGGCCCTGGAGTGGTTTTCGTCACTATGCTTATAGAGTTACAAACGAACTTCTTACGGATCATCCCTCGTTTTTTCTTTTGGGCGATTGTGATGAGGAACGAAAAATGGCCTATAGATCGATGGTTCAGGGTATTGAGATTGCGGAGGAGGATGATTTCTACATATTTGAGAGCTGGAGTCGCGAAGGCTCAAGGCGATATGAAGCGGCATATCGCAAGATTATCTTTTCAATTTCAAGATTGATTAAGAAAAAAAACCTATAAAAGACGACTGAATACCAATAGGAAGCTGATTCCTACTGGTATATCAACTTACCAGTAGGAATCAGCTTCCTATTGGTAGTGTGGAAAAGGCTTGATCTATGAACGTGCGTCAGCCTACATAGCATCTATGTCTTTTGTAGTTCCCTTCATTATAGGTCTGTTGGCTGGGGCTCTGCTGATCTTGGCATGGCATTTCGTTAAAATAAGCAAATGGCGGGCAGAACGCTCTTTGGCCCAAGCGCGCTTGGCAGATGCCGAAACCACCGTTAATCGCCAACGTGAGGATTTTGAAAAAGCCATCTCCAACATGCAGATGACATTCAAGGGCATCTCCTCTGAAGTCATGCGCGAAAGCCGCGACGAATTCCTAAAACAGGCCGAGCCCAAGATCGGCGAGCACGTGCGTCCGTTAAAAGATGCGCTTGCGCGATATGAAGAGGCGTTGCGCGATATAGAGCGAAAGCGCGAAAAGGCATACGGCGGGCTTGAGAGCGTTCTCGACATGCTCAAGAAAGGCCATGAGGAGCTTTCTCGCGAGACCGTTGCGCTTGTGTCTGCGCTCAAATCCCCAACTGCTCGCGGCAGGTGGGGCGAGGTTACGCTAGAGCGAGTGGTCGAGGTGGCAGGCATGTCGCAGTATTGCGATTTTGACACGCAGCACTCGGTAGATTCAGAAGAGGGCAGGCTAAGACCAGATCTTGTAGTAAGGCTTCCGCGCGGCAGATCCGTTATCGTAGATGCCAAGGTGCCGCTTTCAGAATATATGAAGGCAACAGAGGCCGGCGACGAAACTCATCGCCGTGCACACCTCGTAGCCCATTCAAAAGCCGTGCGCGAGCATATGAAGGCGCTTGGCCAAAAAAACTACTGGGCACAGTTTGATCCGACTCCTGATTTTGTAGTGCTATTCTTGCCAGGCGAGTCGTTTTTTTCTGCGGCGCTCGAGCAGGATCGCGACCTCATTGAAGATGGCATGCAAAGCCGCGTGGTTCTTGCAACTCCCACCACACTCATTGTTATGCTTCGGTCTGTTGCCATGGGCTGGCAGCAAGAGCAGCTTGCACAAAACTCTCAACTCATATCCGAGGCCGGCAAAGATCTCTTTGACCGCTGTGTAACGTTTGCAAAGCACCTGGGCAATGTGGGCAAAGGCCTTGAGAGCGCACTCTCAAATTACAACAAGGCAGTGGCGTCGTGGGAGTCGCGCGTGATTCCCGGCGCGCGCACGTTAAAAGAGCTTGGCGCAACCCGCAGCCCGGATGCAGATGTGCCCGCCGTAGATAGCATCCAAACCATTCCAAGAGAACTGACTTCAGGTGATCTAGACAAATAATTTTAAGGTTTGCGAAAAGACTTTGCAGCTAATCCTTGCTCCACGCGGCACAGGATATGCGTGCCAGTGGCCATCGATATACACAAATCCGTCTCTCATAGATGATCGGATGCATATGCGGCTCCCTTGCTTTAGAACATCATGCAAGAGTTTATATTTGCGATCGGGCAGGGGGCATGGTTCTCTAACCAGATATTGTAATTTTCTCGAGGATATTCCAAGAGGCTTTGCTCCAGCAGAATTAATGGCTGCCGTAGATCCAGGACCTGCTGAAATCCACACGCCAGAGCTCTTTTGCTGCTCGCGTGTGCGGCCTATTATGATTTGATATCGAGCTGTTTCAGCAGGAGTGCTGCCTGCAAACAGCACATCATTTAGTGCAAGAATAGGAAGCGTGCGGCCGTTGATCTTTGTTTGGATGAGCGGTACTTCAATGGGCTTTCGCTTATCAGAGATTATATCCAGAAGGATCTTGCGAAACGTGCTTTTCACGGCCCCGCAGAAAAAACCCACAGAGCGTGTAGGATCAGGATTTATGCCTAAAAGCGGCACATTGCCTGCAATATGAGATGCAGCCAAAAAAGTGCCGTCGCCTCCTATTGGAATAATAAGATCTGTTGCATAGGCTTTCTTTATGCGGTCACGGGCCTCCACATGATAGGCTACGCCGAAATATTTAAGATCGCTAATTACGCTCTTAAGGGTAGAAGCGCTGCGGGCTCGGGGTTTTTTAGTCTTGATCACTATCAGAACGCGGTTGAGTTCCATACGTGTGTGATATATTAATGATAAAATGTTCTTTTGCAAGGGGGGCTCGTGATCATAAAAACCAAGAAAAGAAACAGGGTTGCCCTTTTTGGTGGCTCGTTTAATCCACCACATATCGGCCACACGGCAATCTGCAAGTGGCTTATCGATAGGGACATAGCCGACGAGGTATGGGTGATCCCCTGTTTTATTCATCCCTTTGATAAAAGACTGGCGCCGTTTGAGCACCGCCTTGAGATGTGCAAGCTGGCCTTGTCTAAGCTGCGCGTGCCGCTAAGAGTTTTGGATATCGAGCAGGCGCTTGGCGGCAAGAGCTGGACGCTAAGGACCATTGAGCACTTGATAAAACAAAACCCGGGTGTTGAATTCAGCCTGATAACCGGCGGCGATATAGAGTCTGAGTTTGAGAACTGGCAAAGCTTTGAGAGAATAAAGCAGCTTATCGACATCATTAGAATTCCAAGGGGCAAAGGATCGCCAATACCAAATGTGAGTTCAACAGATATAAGGGGCCGTATACGCATGGGCCTTCCTTATAAGAATTTGGTAGAGACGGAAATTGCGGTTTATATAATTACAAAGGCGCTGTATAGGGATGACTAAAAATGAAGCGAAGCGCCTGTCCAAGGCGCGAACTCTAGTTTTTTTGAGCCAGACGGAAGTTCCACGGCTGCCGTACCGCTTGCGCCAACAACTATTCCAGATCCATCTTCCTCGCCGTTGAACGGCAATACCAAATCAAAACCAGCCTGCCCGCCCATCGCCACCTTTGCATCGTCATTGCCACCGAATATGCCAATGGTCTTTGCGCCAAAGTAGAGCCTGGTCCATGTGGTCTTCCATTCCAGCCCAAGGCCTGCTCCTACATCGGTTGGGAGCATGACATCCGTGTATGGCTCGTCTTGAGAAGCGGTTGTTCCGATATTGCCAAACGTCATCATGGGCGAGAGAAAATCTACAGAGGAATATAGCTGAAAGTTTTCAAGAGGAAAGTCGTGCCAGCTGTTGTGTATGACGATGCCGGCCCTGTTTCCGCTGCCTTCGCTGCCCGAGTAGAAAGAGTAGGGGATGTAGCCATAGTCGGTTCTCTCTACCATGTTGCGATCAAGGGGATCTGGGCTCATGGCAACGGTGTTGTTGGCTTGGCCGGCCCCCAGCATTACCATATCGCTTGCCGCAGCTGCACCTATGAGCATGGCAGCCGTATTCACTCCATAGGCTACCAGGTCGATAATCATCTCACGCTGCTCTACATCGTTAGGTTCAAGAGACAGGCGCTTATCAGGCGCTTCAATGCCGGCGATGGGATAGGCTATGAGCTTTGTCGCGTTCGAAAGGCCGGCAAATCCTCCTGCCTGAGCCTGGGTGCTGCCGGTGGCAAGAAGCAGGGCATTGCCTCCTGCCCTGGCACATTCAAATATCCAAAACCACGCCTTGCCGGCTTTGAGCTGGGTTGTGGCAGAGCTGTCAGCGCCTCCCATGAGTGCAGATGCGCCAGATAGAAAAGGTACGTCAGCCATGCTCCCTCTATCAGTGGCGCCTTCATTGCCTAAGAGGCCATATTCGTCTAGTGCTTCCATAGGTTGCGTAATAGTTTTGTCAAACATTGCACGCTGCAGAAAACTATGCCCCATTGCATATAGGCCTTGGGTGATTCCCAGTGCTCCGATTTCAACGTCTGTTTCCTTTCCGCTTTGAAAGCTCGCGTCGCCATAGCCGATATCAAGCATGATTCCCATCTCGAGCTTGATGCGATTGAAATCAGAACCTTCGTCATCGTACTGCAGGCCATACCTAAACTGCGGACCTAGCATAAACGAAGGCCCGCGGCCCCAGGGCCTGAACTCGCCCATGAGCAGGTAATTAGTTCCGATATCTACGGTATTGCTCGATGTATCTTCAAAAGAGTAGGTCTCGCCCTCTAGCGTACGGTCTGGTTGTGAGATAGTGGATGAGCCCCAGCCGATCATGGGAATGCTTCCTGTTATGAGGCCGACTCGATAGTCTCCTTCGTCGCCAAAATATACAGGTCCTCGGCTCATACGGCCGAACCCTGCCTTTATTGCAAAGTGGCTGTGCTGTGCAGTTGTGCCTTCTGAATCCGTTGTTGGGAATAATTTTAGCGTGGTAGTGCCAAACGGCAGTTCGGCTTGAAGCACATATATATCGTTTAGTGTATCTGCTATTCTAAACCCAACCGAGCACACTCCTCCAAACCCGCCTTCTGAGATGGATGTGGATATGGGAATGCGCAGGCCGCAGCTTGCCCCAAGTCCCCACTTGTCTGAGAAGGGTATGCTTTGTGCTGGTTCTGCTGGTTGTAAAATTTCGTCGGCCATATTGATATCTACCCTCCCCCTTTGGAGACTGTGTCGCAATAGGGGAGGGTTCAAAGTTCTTTGACAAAAAAATATGAGAGGGCAGTGGAAAGCAATGCTTCAATATATTAATGATATGCTATAGTTTTTTTCCGAAAGGAGCAAGGTTATGGCATATCGATGCGGAGATCGTTATCAGATGGGATTGCTTCCTCAAAGCATTGAAGACTATGTCAGTGAAGACAATCCTGTCAGGGCCTATGACGCCTTTGTGAATGCCCTTGAT
>JBDRBN010000093.1:0-2585 GCA_043822785.1 Pseudomonadota bacterium | reverse complement strand
CGAAGCAATCCCCTTATAACCTGTGTTTGCGGGAGATTGCTTCGTCGCTAAACGCTCCTCGCAATGACACCTAGACATGAGAAAAATGAATTCTTATATTTCAACCAGTTAACACCTCTAACGCGACAGCAGTGTAATATCTAATTTCCAATTTCGCCTTTCCTTAAGTTATTCCGTCAAAACCTTGCCGCTAAATAGCAATATTATCATTTTGCGAATGTGGTGTTGGTAAATCGAGACAATTACATTAGTTATTTCAATAAGTTATAGAACCGGCAAATAACCCACCTCTGGCACAAAGCATGAACATCCTGATGCCACGTAAATCATTTCACATTCAATTAAAGGAGGGAGTTATGAATAGATTTTTAAGAAAACCCGTATTCCTTATTCCTCTGTTGGTACTTTTGGGCTTAGGGCTTTTTCTGTCCCAAGCCCAAGCCGAGAGAGTACAACAAAAAGTTACACGAGATGTCATCGAGGGGCAAATACCTCAACTCGCGCATCCTGAGTTTATTAAGCCAAAAATCCGAGCCGAAATAAGACGAATATGTACTGGCAAGGACTACTGCCAAATGGAAAAATGTAGTAATTTTTATGCTACAGTAAATTTTCTATCTGTTTTTTTCATGCTTCAACCTAACAACTCAATACATCTTGGTCCTGCACCCACCTCATCCGCCTGTTTTGGAGGGACATTGGATATGACATGCATTGGTTTCCCAAGGGATGATGTGTTTGACAGAGATGGACAACCTGGTTTTCTTGCAGAGCAGTTATTTTCCTGCGCCTACAACAATGATGGCAAAGCAAAACCGTTCGAAAACGAAGCTTGTAAGAACCCCTATCAGTCATCTGTTTGGGACTGTTTTAAATTTGTAATCTACTACAACATAGCCGACGTCGATAGTTTGAATACCTATATCTTCGAACAAGAGGGAATTGCCAATTTCTTTGATCCTCCAACAAAAGTGCCGGTCTGCATTGGAACGGGTGTCAATTTAAGCGAGTGGGCAAAGGCCTGTAAAAACGTTTGCTGTTTTGATTGAACTACCATTAAGAAGCTGATTGGTATCACTCTAACATATGCCCATTAGCTGACTAAAGCTAATGGGCTTTCTTTATTACTTCCATGAAAGATTACTCCGTCGGAGATCGCCACCCTTCGACTTCGCTCAGGGCAGGCTCTGGCCTACGGCCTCCTCGCGATGACCCGCACTGGTAACTGGTTACTGATTACTGGTCACTGATTTCTACCCCTGAAAACACTTGATCACTTCGTCGGCAGGGATTGCGCCGTCGCGGATGATGCGCATGGTATCCTCGCCTATATCCACTACCGTGGAACCTCTGGTGGGTTCGCATTCGCCGCCATCGATGATACACGGAACCTTCTTCCCAAAATACTTTTGCACGTGTTTTACGGATAGCGACGGCGGAAAACCGGACAGGTTTGCGCTGGTCGTTGTGATGGGCATGCCAAATCTCTCTACAAGCGCTGCTGCAATCGGGTGTGATGAAATCCTAACGCCCACCTTGCCTGTGTTTGTGACCAGGCCCTTGGGAATGATAGACGTGGCTGGAAAGAGAATCGTGAGCGCGCCAGGCCAAAACTTTCGCATAAGCGGCAGTGCGCGCTCAGGCACATCTGATACCACGTCGCGCAACATCTTTAGATCAGTTACCAAAATGGATATAGGAAGCCCATAGTCGCGCGCCTTTAAATCATAAATACGCTTTACTGCCTTGCGCTGTTGCACATCCGCACCCAAGCCGTAGATGGTTTCAGTGGGATATGCCACCACCTCACCTTTGCGTAAATACTCCACTGCCTTTTCTATATCTTCTGGCAATGGATGTTTTGGATCTGTCTGAATAATCTCTGACACGTTAGGCCTTTCGTTGCTGGCCTTGCTTGCCTTGCTGGCTTTGCTGGCCTATTTCAATTCTTCATTTGCCTTCTCTACCTTCTCTGCCATGCCTTTGCGAAACGCGATGAGCTTCTCTTTAAGCGCATCATCCGAAAGCGCAAGCATCTGCACTGCCAAGATGCCAGCATTGCGAGCACCTGCCTTGCCCACTGCAACGCACGCAACTGGAATGCCTGAAGGCATCTGCACTGTGGAGAGGAGCGAATCAATACCCGATAGCGGTGATGCCTCAAGTGGAACTCCAATCACAGGCAATACGCTATGAGCAGCCATGGCTCCTGCAAGGTGTGCGGCAAATCCAGCGCCAGCGATTATCACCTTAATTCCATTGCCTGCTGCATTCTTTGCAAGCTGCGCTGCCTTCTCTGGTGTGCGATGTGCTGACGCAACATGCACCTCGCTTTCCACGCCAAACTCCGAAAGAACCTTTGATGCCTCTTGCATCACCAGCATATCGTTTGCACTGCCCATAACTACCAGCACTTTAGGATTAGTCATGTTATCTCCGATCCGGATCTACCCCACCCTAGCCCTCCCCTTACAGAGACTGTGTCGCAATTGGGGAGGGTGACTTGATATAAACGTTCTTTGACAAAAAAATATGAGAATTTTGTTACATAATACTACCGGCCAAATATTCGGGTGATGTCAGTC
>JBDRBN010000092.1:0-10911 GCA_043822785.1 Pseudomonadota bacterium | reverse complement strand
CCATCGAGGTATTGCTTTCTGGCTATGTGCATCTCATCCACGACAGAGCACCCGCACAAAAGCGCGAGTTCGATTGCCATATCCAAAGCTTCTTCATTAATACGAAACGGCGGGGTATCATCCATTTCATAGGTGCATACTGAATTTTTATTTAGGAGATAGATAATTTCTTTTTTGGTCTTAAACTCCATGAGCGCGCAACCATCATACACGCCCATCTCAGAAAGCGTGGGTCGCATGTGGCGCAAAACCTCGGCGTGGTGCTCGTTCGAATAAAGCCCTGCAGGGCAGCGACAGAAGAGCTTCTTTTTGGTGAGGAGCTGCTGATGGATCTCCACGCCGCATTTGAAGCCGAGTTTTTTGACGTCTTCACACATGGCGGCGCGAGAGATAGGCCCAACAGCGCCCAAAGGCAAGAAAAAGCTAAAACCGTTAAAACCGCGCAACCTTTTGCCAAAACACCCGAAAAGAGATAGTGAAATACAATTAACCAACCAGAGAGGAATACAGCATGGCCCGCGCATCACGATTGATAGATTATTTTCACAACCTTTGCTTCTTTCCACGCTGTCTTAAGCAGGATAAGTGGCCTGACACGGTCTGCGAGATTTCATTTTTGCTTGAAGAAGACGGCCGAAGCAGCCCACGACTTTTGGAAGAAGGACTGGACGTGTTGGCGATGAACTGGACCAGGCTAACAGCTTCTCAACAGAGAAGGCTTAGACCTTGGTTTGATGTACAGGCATACGGCATTGAGCTTGCGAAAGATGATCCGGATGAAGCCGGTTTTTATGAAACAGAGGCTTCTGCTTCACCAGCGCTTCCTGGATTGGGCTTGATGAGTGAAGCAGGCATGGAAGTCCTTGCTAGAAAGCATGCGCTATCGATTGAGCAGGGAGCAGAGCGCATATATACGGATGCCCGACCGACTTCCAATCCCGACATATTCAGCTTTGTACCAGGAATGTTGAATCCAGCGCCAAGGGAAGAACCTCCATATGTCAGGGCCCACGACCTTATTTCACAATTGATGATAAGGGGTCAACAAAAGGACCTGGTTGCTCTTTTAGAGGATTCAAACCTGGGGAGACTGCGCACGCAAGAGTTGCGCATGGTAGCCTACCTCTTTCATCCGGCCATGGCTCATATGTTTAAGCCAAAGTATAAGCCTGAAGTTGAAGTTGACGATAAAGCGTTTGAGAAAGATCAAGCAGTGCGTGCTTTTGCCGGTTCATATATTATGCAAGGAGGTTTCTTTACGGTCGCGCTGCCACAATATGTTGTTTGCGCGCCAGCGCCATACTTGCCGCCTGCGTTTGGTTTTTTGTAAAACAAACCCAATCAGACGCAGGCAAGAAATTGCAAGGGCCGGTATTGTCCGGTCACTGCATCTCCAGAAATTTCTTCAAGAATGGATCGCTGATAAAGATGCGATTAGAAGTGTCATGCGAGAGGAGCGGACAATCCTCAAGATCGGTCTTTGACCGCGAAAGTTCGGTTGCAGAAAGTCCTGTAAATTCCTGCATCTCATTTCCTGTAACCGGTACACCCCTTTTGAGGCGCGCGATCGCCCTGAGCAACGCCCTCTGGTTTGCGGTATAGCCGTAGAGCGCGCTTTCATACCTCCCGCGCTTGGACTGCGCTGCCGCCTCCAGCGCAAGCCCGATGTGTTCTTTTGTAAGTTCGAGGTTTTCCATTGTATCTACGATCCAGGCCCCAAGCTCGTTGATGTAATTGGGGATGTCATTCATGATCTCTGCCATGAACAGGGCGACGTCTTCTGAGATGTGGATGTTGCTTCCGGCAAACCGTTCATTCATGTAAGGAAGATATTCTTTAATCGGTATGCCCTTGAGTTCCATATCTTCGCCAAAGCCGAAGAAGGGGAGTTCTTTATCGTTAAACATTCTGTAGAGCAGGCGCTGATTGCTTCCCATGAGAACAACCGCCGCTCTTGAGAGCCGCTGAAATTCGCGCCTGAGAATTGCCTGCGCCTCTCGTTGGTTCGCAATTCCCTGGAATTCATCAATGATGAGCACTACGCGCTGCTTTGCCGACAGCTCGTCTAACTCGCTCATGAGCGACATGAGATAGTGCTCGGGTTTTTCCGTCGTGTATCGCTCAAGGGCAAGCTCAATGCCGCCGGGGAGTGAGAGCTTGATCCTCGACAGCAGTGCGCCAAGCAGCATTTTCGCATTCTGAATCGGAAATTGTTCGCGAAGCGCGTACTCGTAATGGGCCCGAAAACGATGGGCGACCTCGGCCAGCGTCTCTGCCTCGTTCAGGTCCACATAGAGGCAAAAGGCATTAGTGTGTTTTGATCGCAACTTCTCGCTGCAGACCATTGCCAGCGAGGTCTTGCCCATGCGCCTTGGACTGTAGATGACCACGCGACCGCCACGCTCCATAAGAGAAATGAGCCTCTTTTTTTCCGCCTCGCGGTCGCAGAGGTCTTGTTCGTTAAGAATAACGTCAAACTTGAAGCGTTTTTCCATGACTTATATATACACACTATTGTGTATATACACAATAGTTATTTTATACTTATATGTGTTGAATTTCACGAATCTCGAGTAAAAAAAACACCGCAACTTTTAATAAAATGAGCCGATAATATGTATAGACTTGAGATAATTGACAAAATCAGAGATATAGATACAGAAATTAGCAAAAGGAGGAGAATGTGATAGATAAGACAGCAGCCCCAAGAGCAGAACTAGGCCTTGAGGCACGGCTCGAAGAAGCCAAGAAGCTAAGAAGCCAGGAGCCACAGGAGCCAGTGGTGAAGCTCATTGATAGATTTGTGCCAACCCCGCCCAAAAAACCCAAGGCTTGTAGCGAGATAATAACCAGACTACCACGGTATTATTATAATGACGCGGCCATAAAAGAGGCGCTCAAACAGGTTTTGAAGAAATGATTTATTCCCTACCTACCCTGCCCTGCCTTGACAATCCCTGAAGATAAGATAGAAGCCTGGGCCCATGTGCGCAAAGACTGATACAAAAGGCTATAGAGAGCCGGTGCTTTCTGTATTCGACAAGTATAGCGTTTCTGTGTGGGATAATATCGAGATCACAACACCCAAAGGGCCATTTTCCGGCCTTGTGTTGCCGCGTTCTACTACCGAAGACCCCTTTCACATCGTGATAAAAATGGCCAGCGGCTACAACACAGGCGTGCATGTGGATTCCATTCAAACCATAAAAAAGATCGGCCGCCGCGAAGGACACTACGCAATACCAGAAAAAGAATTTCCCTTTGACAAGCGAAAACCCAATGTAACGCTTTTGGGCACGGGCGGCACCATTGCCTCGCGCCTTGATTACAAGACGGGCGCAGTGGTCCCTGCGTTCTCGCCAGGCGAGCTCTACGGCGCAGTGCCCGAGCTGGCCGATGTGTGCAACCTCACCACAAAAAAACTCTTTGGCGTGTTTTCTGAAAACATGGGGCCGGAGCAATATAAAACCTTGGCAGAGGAGATCGGCAGGCTCATACGCGAGGGCGTGCACGGGATCGTGATCGGCCATGGCACAGACACCATGCACCACACTGCATCCATACTCTCGTTTATGGTGCAGAACCCCCCTATTCCCATTGTGCTTGTGGGCTCCCAGCGATCGAGCGATAGGCCAAGCTCTGATGCAGCGCGAAACTTGCTCAACGCTGCTTACACCGCCGCACATTCTGATTTGGCAGAGGTCATGATATGCATGTTTGGGCCTACATCAGATGACTATGGGCTTTTGCACATGGGCACGCGCGTGCGCAAGATGCACTCGAGCTATCGCTCCACGTTTCGAACGATTGGCGAAATTCCGCTGGCAATGGTCTGGTCTGATCGAATTGTTCCACTTAAAGAGTATAAAAAGCGCAGACAAGATCATGATGTGATAATCAATACAGCATATGATGATCGCGTTGCCATTCTCTACTACTACCCTGGCATGAACCCTGATCTTGTGGATACACTTGTGGAGAAAGGATATCACGGTATTGTGATTGCCGGCACAGGACTTGGCCATGTGAACGCAGCAATAAATCCTGCCCTTAAGCGAGCAGTAGATAGCGGCATGGCAGTGGTGATGACCGTGCAAACGCTTTGGGGCTATGTGCACATGAATGTGTATGATACCGGCAGATATCTTTTGGATCTTGGTATCATACCTTGCGAGAACATGCTTCCTGAAACCGCATACATGAAACTGTGTTGGACGCTTGGGCAGACGCGCGACCTTGATAAGGTAAAAAAGATCATGCTCACCCCAATCGCTAACGAGATCACCGAACGCGAACCTCACAACGGATATCTAGTTTACCAAGGCGGAATTCCAGAGGTAGAACGATTCTTGTCTACGTATAAAAAGTAGTTACACGCCCTTTACGATGCGGCGCGATTTGCCTCGATTGCATCCTGGATATCCTTGAGAAGGATTTGCTCGGTGTCCTCCTTAAGTGATTTGGATTCATTGATATGCCGTCTTATCTTTTTAAGCGCGTTCTCGACCTTTTTTCTCTTCATCTTATCGATCTCATCTTCTCCAAGTAGCCGCGAAACCGATATTCCCATTGCCTTGGCTAACCTCTTAGCCACCATTGCCCCAATTGGCCTTTTACCATTTACGATTTCGCTCAAATGTGAAGGGTGGACACCGGCCTTTCTTGCCAATTCTGCCTGGGTAATTTTTTTTAATTCGCATGCTAGCCGAACATAGTCTGCAGGTGTGAGGTCTGCGACCTTCTGTGCTGGAATGTATTTTCCCTTGTGCATATTTCCCTCCTCAATAATCGTGTGGCCCGATCTTTTTTACAATGACACAGGCTTCTTGTTCATCCACAGCATAGATCACGCGATATTGGCTATTAAGATATGATGATCTATGGCCCTTCCAGTTTCCGATTAGCGCGTGGTCCCTGAATGAAGGCATGTTGTGTACCCTTACTGCCGTTGGGCCAGATTCCTCGATTAGACCCAGCCAATATTCGCATTTCTCGCGGACTTGCTTCGGCGCTTTCAATATTAACTTTTGAGCTTTCGGTGTAATAAAGACCCGCCAGCGTCTTTCCATAGCCTTCTCCTTTATCCTAGCATTACCAAATATGGTATTCAACGGCTTTGTTACCAAAAAAGTGAATCAGGTTGATGAAGTCACGTTCAGGTAATAAGCAAGCGGCATGCCAGAGAGATGAGCTGAAAAATCAGCGAGTTAAGATCAAGGGGGCGCAGCGTTTCGCTACAGCGCTGACCGATATTGATCTATGTTTGGGTGGGTTTTTGGCCCGACCATGATAGATAGGTGACGTTTTGACCCAGGAACATGGGTTACAGTATAGCCTAGATCATGATCCATGAAGTTAACCTGCCAAACACCCTCTTTGACCTCTGAGGGGACAAAACTCACCACTATCGAGTCTTAGGCTTTCTGTTATTTAAAACGTCAGGGATTATCTTCGCACTTCACACAAAAAACACCAGGTTTTCAAATAGTTATAGGTTTTTGTTTAAGATCGGGCTGGCATATGTTTTGCATTAATATTTCTAAACATTAATTAACTTTTAGGAGCAATTTATGGTTTTCGTGCTAACAGAAGGTCCACTAGAAGATTGGCAAATCGCAGAACAAATTCACAAAAAATAAGAACAGCATAAAAGCATTTCTTCGCAAGAAATACAAAGTATCTGTCCCAATGACGAAAATAACGATTATAAATGGATGGATAAAGAAACCGCCGCCCGTATTTCCGACAACTACTCAGATGGCAAAATAGACGATACTGAATATAAAGAAATCACGAGCTTTAATAAAGCACCCCAAATTAAATCAATACTTACGTACCTAAGGGCGCCCGATGCATTATTAAATAAAAAACCAGAAGCGCTGATCAAAGCCCTTAAGAACGCCGACTCAAATATACGAACAAAAGCTGCGCAGTTACTAGGAGACAAACGCAGCGCATTTGCACAAAGCGCACTGATAGAGGCGCTGAAGGATGGCAATCCAACAGTACGAAAGATGGCGATTTATGCACTCAGCAAGTTTTCTTCTTCAGAGAAAGCAATGGCAGCAATTGCTGGCATGGAGACGGATAAAGACGAAAGTGTAAAGGCTTATGCCTTTTATGTGTATAGTAGGATAAATCCAAGAGCAGCAATAAAACGATTTTTAAAAACCGATAGAACCAATGTGGTCCCCAGACCCGAGTATGGACTAAAAGATTTTTTCCTCATAACACCCAAAAATTCTTCACCAATATTGATCGAGGAACAGGCATATTTAGCAAGAGCCCTACTGTCTGAAAACAGCGAAACTTCATGTTCTATCTTTGTATCTTCTAAAGACCAATTGGAAGCTCTAAAAGAAGCATATTTTAATGCATCGCCAGAGTTGAAACAATTAGAAGAGCAAGGACGGTTAAGGTTTAGTGTTGGGAAATATACGGAAACATATTGGGCACAAGATTTAGGGCAATCTGTCCATCTGCAAGACGGCGGCTCAGAATTTGTCATGTCGAATCATGCGGACTCAAAAGTAATTTTAAATCCATCATGGTTACTTGCACCTTACGACCCTTCTGATCCTGATCTGCGCAGACCTGTAACCCATGTTTCATTATTGTTTCAGGGAGGAGATATTACCACTACTACGATAGGCGGAAAAAATATTGTGGTCGCTGGTCCTCAGCTCAGATCGCTGACGAAGAAACATTATGGGAGCAATATTTCAGACGCCGACATTACAGCCGTTCTCAAGCATGCCTTTGGTGCAGACGATGTTGTGTTGCTTAGGAATCCAGGGCAGCAAAGCGAGCCTCGGCTTGCACCCCATATCGATCAAGCAATTTTTTTCCCTAGGAACGGAACTGCGGTGATGTTGGATCCTGATTCCATAGACACCAATTGCATAACCGCAAATGATGAAGCAGACCTTAACCTTAAGATGAAAAAAGCTGCTTTAGTTGAGATAAAGAAAGCTTTGGGTGAATATCGTAAGACCCTAGAAAGCGCTGGCTTTAAGATCATTACAATTCCAACTAACGCCGAACACGTTTCTAAAATGCAGTCTTATGCTAACGCCATACCCATAACCATGAATGACAAAAGCTTAGGCATCATTATGCCCACTTTTGAAGATAACAATCTTGAACAACGGATAAAAGAAGAACTAAAGCGCAATGGAATGAATGTGGTGTTTGTCCCTAATTCAACTTATGTTCTCAATGGCAACATACACTGTCAAGTAAATGGGTTTTAGTGTAGGTAGAAGTCACCGGATTCCAAAAAACGCCTTTATCTTTTGGACCATCTTGGAGGCTTGGGCTTTTTTGTCGAGCAGCTGTTTGCCCAACACCTCGGCCATCTCGGCCTGACGGGTGGCAAGCGCTTCTGCTAATTTTTCAGACACCGACTCGTCGGCAGCCAGGACTTCTGCAAACAATTCTTTATCTATCTTAAACAGCGTTGAGTCCCCTTTTGCGCGAACAGTTGCTGTGCGTGCCTCGCCTGTGAGCAGGCTCATCTCGCCAAAGAATGATGAAGGTTTGAGCTCTGCAACTGCAATAGGAGGCGCATCACCCTTTTTCAAGAGCACATCACACAAGCCTTTATGAAGTATGAACATGGAATCACCTTGATCATCCTGGCGCACCACATCCTCGCCATTGCCGTAGTGAACGATCTCCACGTGCTCTGCAAGTTGACCTCGCGCCTCGTGCGATAGAGGCTCAAATATCGGAACAGAGTTGATCTCTGCTGTTGCATCAGCTCGCTCTTTTGAAACCATGTCGTGTTCAAATTTGCGTTCGATATGTCGATGATGCACATCGCGAATGGGAAACGGTATGCGAATGTTATTTCTGCGCAGTGCATACCAGACATTGTTCATTATGGCTGCGCGCAGATCAGGATAATTGCCATAGTCATCATACAAAAAGCGGATCTGGTATGTGATGGCAAAGTCGCCATAATTCGTGAGGCGAACGGTGGGCTTGGGCTCCATGAGCACGCGCGAGTCTTCGCGCAACACATCGAGGAGCACTGAGCGCACCTTGTTTGGTGCAGCCGGGTATTCCACACCCAGATCAATTTTCATCCATATCTTCTTTGTGGGCCTTGAAAAATTTTTGATCTCGGTCTTAACAATGTCCAGATTGGGAACGAAGATGAGTTCATTCTCAAACGTTACGAGTCTCGTAGATTTCCAACCTATGCCCACCACACGGCCAATTGAATTTCCAAATTGAATCCAGTCACCTATGGAATAAGGACGCTCTAGCTGAAGCGAGAGCCCAGCAAACAAGCTGCCCAATGTGTTTTGAGCGGACAAGCCCACTATTGCTGTTAGCACTGCAGATGTGGTGAGAAGGCCTGCTAGATTAACGCCACCCCTTGTGCGCAGCACTACAAATGTGATCACCGCATAGATAGCCAGAAGAATAACGTCGCGCGTGAGCTTGGGAAGCGTTGTCTTTCTTCGCCAGGCCAGCCAAAACTCCACAGTGAACGCAAATAGGATGCGCACAGCTGCGCAGTACAGAACGATGACTGTAATAACATCCAGCCAGTGCAGTAGTCCCTCGCCTACTATTTCAGGTATGGTGTTTAAGATTATGCACAAGAAGAGGTAGAGGATCAAAAGCCCCACAGGCACGGAAGGTAGCTGCTTAAGCCTTGACGATGCATATCGATAGCCAATGAGCAGAACTATGATGATGGCTATGACAAGTGGATGGGCCAGGTATTCTTTTAGGAGATCTATATAGGTATTCATAAGTGCGGAGTATAAGTGAAATGGAGTTGAAGGAAAAGAATAACGTTGCTGGCCTTTTCTCGATTATGTTAGCTTCTTAAATCATGAACCAAGTTAAGTTCAAATTCTGGGGTGTGCGGGGATCCATGGCCATTCCAGGCAAAGATACCGAGCGTTATGGCGGCAATACCACGTGCATCGAAATTCAAAGCGGCAAAGATCATATCATTTTAGATGGTGGGACTGGCATACGCATGCTGGGTGCAGACATAATGAAGCACAAAGGCAAGCGATCTTTCGAATCATTCATACTGCTTTCGCACGTTCATTGGGATCATTACATTGGCCTTCCCTTTTTCAAACCATTTTATTGGAGTAGAAATAAATTCGTTGTCGCAGGCCCGCGCGCTATGGATAAGAATTTTGCGACCGCGCTTTCAAAAGCAGTATGTCCGCCATATTTTCCTGTTCGCCTTTCTGAACTGAACGCAAATATAAGGCTGAAGACGATTTCACAGCGCGCGTTCAAAGCTGGAAGCGTGATCATCGTTCCGCTCATCGCAAACCATCCCAATGGCGCGTTTGGTTGGAGAATGGAATTTCCGAACGGAAAATCCGCTGTAGTAATGACTGACAACGAACCGTCTGGCAAAAAGCAAGAGAGTAAGCTACTTGATGCGCTTGATGGGGTGGATGTGCTCATACATGATGCCCAGTACACTCCGCAAAACTACAAGAAGCGCAAGGGTTGGGGACACAGCCCGTTTACCTATCCAATTTGGTTAGCTGCACAGGCTAGAATCAAGCGAGTTTTCCTCACCCACTTTGATCCAGACGATTCAGATAAAAGGCTCGATGCGGTTTCTATGCAGGCCTTAAGGTATGCAAAAAAACAGAAGAACCATGTGAGATGTGTGCTTGCGCGAGAAGGCTTGTCGTTCAATCTGTGAACGATCGAGTAGTTTTTTAATGCTAGAGGCCTGAAAATCCATGAAAAATGTTTCACGTGAAACAATCTAAACGACGCGAGAAAAGCGAGACAGGCGAGAAACGCGAGAAAGGTCATGATCGATCAGTTCAAAGATTACTATGAACTTCTTTCACACTGGAACAAGAGGATAAAGCTTGTCTCAAAGATCGATGATTTTGAATCATTCAAATCAGAACACATCGATGACGCAACAGAGGTGTGCAAGTTCCTATCTGATGCGAATTCTCTACTAGATATAGGCACCGGTGCCGGCATTCCGGGTATTCTTATAAAGATCGTCCGACCCCAAATCAGGATAACCCTTCTGGATTCCACCAGAAAAAAGATCTCCTTTTGCGAGGAAGCCATAAGAAAGCTCAGGCTCGAAGGCATTGAAGCGGTATGGGGAAGGGCAGAAGATAAGGGCACGGTTAACAAACTGGGGTGTTTTGACACCATCATTTCGCGGGCCACTTGGAGTTTATTAGAGTATCTTCCAATTGCAGCGCCATATATGTGCGGTCCTAGCTCGAAAATCATCGCCATGAAAGGCCCAAAATGGCAAAAAGAGCTCACAGATGCCCAAAACGAGCTGAAAAGACTTAACCTGAAAGTCGTAGATACTCACGAATACCAAATAAACTCCAAACACCGCTGCATGGTCATCATTGGCCAGCACTAAAAATCCAGAATTGTTTGCAGGCATATGCAAATTATTCTGTGGGCAGTCTTGCCAGAGTTTTTCTGCGTTGGCTTCGGGTCTATTGCCACACAAGATCGGGTGGGTCGATTTGCTAGACGCTGCGCTCGCACGATTTTGTATCGGACTCAGTTTGCCATCGCCGACGGAACTCGCCCCGACTGCGCCTTCTTGCCTTTTACAGTGTTTTGGCTCCGTCGGGGCTCAAGCAGCCGTCGGCGTCGTGCAACAAAAGGCTTCCAGCAAGGCACGACCGGCAAACATTCGCCGAACAAAATCGGCTCTCTCCGCGATATCGCAAATCGACCCACCCGATCCTGCATAGCTCTAGAGACGAACTGTTCGCATGTGCAATCAGATATTTTACGCATCAGTAGATTAGTTGGAAGCTTCGGTTTTGGTTCATCGCCGGGAGGCGGCAGGGTCCCCATCGTGGCGAGCTGGATGTGGAGACGCCAGCAGAACTGCGTAAGTCACAACAAAGACTTAGGCCG
>JBDRBN010000091.1:0-12862 GCA_043822785.1 Pseudomonadota bacterium | reverse complement strand
CTGACCCCACGGCCTTCGGCCGGGGGCTGCGGCGTCTTTCAGACGCCTTGCGAGCTACCAAGCCCCCGACTCCCAAAGGGAGTCGTTGGGGCGGGCTGCTCTACCCCGCAATATATTCATTTTTCAAAGATTTTCATAATACGAGCGACATCCCGTACTTAAATCAGCCATACCTGTCAAGGAATAAGAAACCTCCTACTTAGATTACGAGCAAGAAAGGATAACTCTATTAGCTTAATTAAAGAATTGCCTGAAAAATGACTTCTGGTTGGTCGGCTTCGGGTGGCGCTGGGTAGGGGGACCCAATTTCGCCAGTCCCGATTCGGCGTCATTTTTCGCAAGAAAAATACAGGCCGAATCGAGGATCCTCGATGCCGCAAACGATTTTTCCTTTGGAAAAATCGTGCGGTCATCGGGACAGGCTGTGATAGAGCTTGCCATTTGGATAAGAAGGATTTTACTTAAGCCTTAACAGTATATCCGGTATCGGCGAGTAGAATTCGATTCCTGCTTCAAAACAGAAACGATCGTTGTTCTTAAGATGATTGGCCCACCTGACCTCGGCCTCTGCAGCCATGGCGCAGCTTTCTGAAAATGCTATGGCAAGATGCTGGCCCGCCTCTAAGGGCTCTTCAGCGCGGATCCTAAGCCCCAACGCGCTTGCATCCATCACTTTAGCGATGGCCCACTGACTTTTTAAAGAATCGCAATAAGCTATCTGCGCATCAATTTTCACTCTGGGTGCTCGCCTTGCAGTTTCATATTTGCCTGGAACTATGTTTACTAACTTAGTGTCATATTCTGCCCTGCGCTGGGGATCTTTAAGAGTATCGTACGCCTCGTTTATTTGCCTGGCAAATTCCTCATCGCCTCCCAAATCAGGATGCACTTTTAGCGCTTTCATCCACGCACGATATACAGCAGATACTATTTCTGGCGGCGCGGCAGGCGTTAGGCCTAGCATGTCGTAGTAGGTTTTGTCCTTCATGGCCAAACACTACAACGGACAATTTATCCGTTCAATATATTTAATCACCTTTCTCGCCTGTTTTGCCAGTCTCGCATGTCTCGCCTTTCTCGCGTGTCTCGCTGCTTTTGAGTCATTGACGCAAGGTCATTTCTCCTTTAAAAGTAACGATTATGAACGATCTAAATCTACCAAAACTTGAGAAGCCCCTCACTGTGCTCGCTGTTGATGATGACGCAACAAATCTGCTGGTGATCGAGAAAATGCTCACACCGCACAGCTGCACGGTCAAGAAAGCCACATCAGGCCAAGAAGCCATAGATATGGTCTGGAAAGAAGTTCCAGATGTTATATTGCTCGATGTGATGATGCCTGGCATGAGCGGCTTTGAGGTATGCAAGAAGTTAAAGTCCAGCGAAACAACGCGGCTTGTTCCGATCATAATTGTTACAGCATTACAGGATAAGGAAGACCGCATAAAAGGCATCCAGGCTGGCTGCGACGACTTCATAAGTAAGCCAATAGATCGCCTAGAGCTGCTCGCGCGCGTGCACGCCTTGGGCCAAGTGAAAAGGCTGAACGATGATCTGGATCATGCTGAAGCAGTTGTGCTTTCGCTTGCGCGCGCAGTTGAGGCAAAGGATCACACCACAGGAAACCACTGCGACAGACTCATAAGGCTGAGCCGCTCCTTTGGCACAGAGCTTGATCTTGACGAAAAAGACATACGCACGCTCGAACGCGCCAGCATCCTGCACGATGTAGGAAAGATCGGCATACCCGATTCTATCCTGCTTAAGCCTGCTAAGTTGAACGAGGAAGAATGGGAGATTATGCGCCAGCATCCAATATTTGGCGAAGAGATCTGCCATCCGCTAAGATCGCTTCAGGATGTGTGTCCCATCATCAGGCATCACCACGAAAAGTACAATGGCACCGGCTATCCGGATGGGCTCATGGGCGAGTCGATCCCATATCTGGCAAGGGTATTTCAGATCATAGATGCCTTTGACGCGATGACGACAGAGCGACCCTACAAACCCGCATTCACTTTTAAAAAGACATTGCAGACGCTTAAAGATGAAACAGCACACGGTTTTTGGGACCCAAAGCTTGTAGAGAAGTTTGTTAAGTTTATAGAGAAGAATCCTGATGCTGCAAAAGCGTAACTATAAGAAATTCCAAACACCAAACAAAACTATTCTGATTCTTCCTCACTGCTCTGATGTATCTTAAGACCGGCCTTAGCTAAAATCTCTAATACCTCGCTTTTTGATCTGCCAGTTTCTTTAGCCACTCTGGCCAGCTCATCTACTAGCCCTCTGGACAAATAGAAGGCAAAGCTCTGCTTCTTCATACTATTATCCTGCTTTGGCTTCTTTTCTATGAGTGGAACCATATAATCTTTTTTCTTTAATGAGACACCACATATCATAGCATATATATTATCGTCAAATCAATGTTTGACATATATTTTATAATATATTAGACTCTCTATCGGACAAGACGATAAAGGAGGGATTTATGAAACTCTCCAACAGCAGGACGCTTACTAACCACTTGATTTTGCTTAAGAAAAAGAGTCCCTGGATGGCGTCGCTTATCCAGCACTGCCTTGAGACGCGCAATCCAAAAACGTGCGAAACCATGCGCCAGCTCCTTTTAAGGCTGCGCATGAACACCGCATAGCAAATGGAGTATAAATGGGGTTTAGCTCAAAAATTCGTTCATGTCGCTACATGCCACCAGAAAACTACTCTCGCTTTGGTGAGACTCAAATCTCCCCCTACTACGCACGCGGAGCACGCTCATATTTCGATTTTGGTCAAAGAGGAAGCACGCCTTGCGAAATTGCAAAGCCCGGCGCACTTGAATCGCTCAAGACCCTGCTATTGAGATTTAGACTTTCTAGAGAATCCTGACTTTTTCTGCTCTAACTTAGACTGCTCATATAGAGCCATAGCCTCAGGAAGTAGCTTTTCTAGCTCCCTTGCCCTGGCGCCGCTGGACGGGTGCGATGCAAAAATACTGGTGCGGTCCTTTTTCTCCTTGGCAGCTTTCTTCCACAAACGCACTGCAGCCCTTGGGTCAAAACTTGCCTTTGCCATGTACATAAGCCCAAGCCTATCAGCCTCGTACTCGTTCTTTCTAGAATAGCTTGGTAAATAGATATTCATACCATCAGCAAATATCTCGCCAAAGAGGTTGGCGCCGTGCGAAGAGCCCCCTGCTGCAATGGCAGTCTGAACAGCAGTGCCTGCTATGGCAATAGTCATGGTGCGGCTTATGGCCTCGGTGACATGCCTTGCATTGGCGTGCGCAATCTCGTGGGCCATAACAGCAGCCAGCTCATCGTCGTTGCCCTTCTCTACAAGACCCTCCTTTGGCTTCCAAAGACCTGTGTACACCATCATCTTTCCGCCTGGCGCGCACCATGCGTTAACGACATCAATGTCAGCCAGATGTACTTCATATGGAAAACTGGGATAATGAGTATGTGGTTTTATGCGCTCGACTATTCTCTTAAGCCTCTCGTATTCCACAGCATCAGCAGCTGCATCCATTTTCTTGCCCTTTTTCTTTACTGCATCGGCCTGCTGAAGCAATACTTGGTTGCCAAGTTTTGGCTCTTGTTTGATATCGTAATAGTTAAGCGTGGTTTTGCCGGTGACAAGATCCTTTGCGCAACCAGTTGCAAACAAAAGGATAAGCAATGGAACAGTAAATACGATGCGTTTCATAATGTATTTTTCCTTCTTGTATAACAGTTGTGAGATCAAGCTATTTTATACATTCTTGCTATTTTTAGATTGAAAATCAACAGACAACCTTCTATTAGGGAGCAATGTCTATACCTTATCTCAAATACAGCGTTCCCCTATCTGCTCATACAACCTTTAAAATAGGCGGGCCTGCCACTGCTGTTTTTGAGGCAAACTCTGCAGCTAGTGTTATTGAATCCACGTGGAAGGCCAAAGGCATGGGGCTTCTGTGGCAGGTGATCGGCCATGGCTCCAATATCCTTGCATCAGACCAAGGGTATGATGGCGCTATTATCGTTTTTAAGGATGAGATTCCACCTCATGATGACGAAAATGGCACAATAACAGTTTCTGGTGGCTATACTCTTAAAAAACTCATCGATTTTATGGCAGAAAAAGGCAAAGGCGGACTTGAAAACCTTTATGGAATACCAGGAACTGTCGGCGGCGCCATCGCAGGAAACGCAGGAGCATACGGCTCTCAAATAGCCGACAGCATCTCAAGCGTGCTTATTATGGACAGGGCCGGCAATGTGCGCAAAGTAAAAAGGGATGAGCTAGAGTTCGCCTACAGATGGAGTTCCATAAAAGAAGCCGGGCACGTTGTGCTTGAAGCCACATTCCGTACAGATGAAAAAGATCCAACAGAGCTTAAACGCACAATAGATGAAAGGCTCGCAGACAGAAAACGCAAACACCCTGACCCCAAAGGCACAAACACTGCAGGCAGTTTCTTCAAAAATCCTCTGGGTCAAGATGGTAAGAGGATTTCAGCCGGCAAACTCCTGGAAGAAGCCGGTTGTAAAGAACTAAGGGTTGGCGGCGCCCGTTTGTGGCATACTCATGCAAATATCATCGTAGCTGATGAAAATGCGACCGCGGCGGATGTAAGAAAGCTTGCTAATACAATGGCGACTCGAGTTTCAGAAAAATACGGTATAAATCTTTTGCCAGAAGTTTGTTATCTAGAATAAAAGTTGAAAAATTACGCAACATCTTGTTTTTATTGATTGTTTATTTATCCTATTTTTCGCGCAACCTTTTTTAAAAACTGACGATGAATACAAAGCGATGACTACTTTACCTAACATGGTTTTGACACTACCTGCTTTTCTTGCATCCACCGTGCAGCCGCCTAATTATGTTGTGTCGGCAATAGGTCCGTCTAAGGTAGGCATTGCGCTTATGCCTCCTCAGCAATTCAATCGATTTAGCGCAATTGCTCTTTCAGGTGGACAAGCATCAGATCAAACAACAGACCGATACGTTTCAGACAGTAATGATTATACAATGTCCTACTATGGTGGTATGCCATTCTTAAACCAGCGTGTGAAAAAAAGTATATTCGATGCAGCGGTAGTAAGAACAAAAAAACGTCATCCGGCCCTGATCAATGTAAATGTTAATTCAGCCGGCGCCAGTGCCAATAAATACTCAAGAGATGCCGCTTTCGCAACGCTTACGATTGCCACAACGGAGGGGATCGATTCAGTAGTATTTCCCATGCAGTTTGGAAGGACGAAGAGCAACGGAAATACTACGCAAGAGGAGGATGTTGTTGTACGCGCCATGCTAGCTGGTATTCGAGCATTCATGGACGATATGCCCAATCACACCATTCATAGCATTTTAATCTGCATTAGAGATAAGAAAACTTTGCAAATTCTTAGACATGACCCAAAACCGCTTTCACCTCAGCGCTCTTAAGATGGCGCCATTTGCCTATCTTTAGGCTTCCAAGCCTTATTGGTCCTATCGCGATTCTTCTGAGTTTTATCACAGGGTAGCCAATAGCATCGCACATGCGCCTAACCTGGCGATTTCTGCCCTCGCGAATTGATATCTCTAAAAGGGCGTTGAGCCCTCCCTTATCCACTCTCTTCACTTTAGCAGGAAGCGTTTGCCCATCGCTTAGCTTCACTCCTTCACGCAGTCGCTTTAGATCCTCTGCAGATGGTTCGCCCTTTACGCGAACCCGATAGATCTTCCATATCTCATGTTTGGGATGTGTGAGCAGGTTTAAAAAATCGCCGTCGTCTGTGAGAAGCAAAAGACCATCAGAATCAAAATCAAGGCGGCCCACCGAGTTGAGCTTATCCTTCCACTCTTTTAATCCATCCCATATGGTCGGTCTGCTCTGTGGGTCGTGCTTTGTTACAAGAACATTGCGAGGTTTAAAAAATGCCAGGTAGTTGCGACGCGCCTTAAAGAAAAGAGGGCTTCCATTTAAACAAACCTTGTCTCTTAGCGGATCAACAGAGGTGCCAAGCTCTGTTGTTACCCTGCCGTTTACCGTGACCTCGCCCCTTTTTATCGCGGCTTCTGCTGACCTGCGCGATAGCTCACTGGAAAGGGCGATCATCCTCTGAAGGCGAATCTTCGTTGGCACCTTCATCGCAGGCAGAGGTATGTGCACCTTCGCCTTGTGTTTGTGCCTTGTCCGCCTCGGTTTGTGACTCTGCTGATGTTGCATCTTCTGCCTGGGGTTTGGGAATGGGTTTTGGGAACATGGCCTTCTCAAGGCGTCTTAGTCCCTTAAGTTGAGTTTCCAAAGTGGAAAGCGCCTCCTGATCCTTCTTTTCCTCTTCCTCATCCTCATCAAGGGGGCGCCGGCGTATGATCTCGGTTTCGTCTTCTTCCTCTTTATCCTTCTCGCCTAATATTTCGGTGAGGTCCTCGTCATCGCCCTCTGCCTTTATTTGTGCATCGCCCTGTATTTGTTCTCTGCGTTCGCGCATGAGATCATCGATATCCTTGAGCGTGGGAAGTTCCTTTAATGTGTTTAGGTTGAAGACCTCGAGAAACTCTTTGGTAGTGCCATATAACAAGGGTTGGCCTGGTTCTTGGCTTCTACCCACAATGCGAAGCAGCCTGCGCTCTAAAAGCGTTTTGAGAACACCTCCTGTGTCCACACCCCGGATTTTTTCGATCTCGCTGCGCATTATGGGCTGACGGTATGCGACGATGGCAAGCGTTTCAAGAGCTTGCGCAGATAAGCGCATGGGCTTGGGTATTGTAAGTTTTTTAAGCCAACTTGCGCAGCTCTCCTTTGTGCGAAACTGGTATCCGCCGGCAACCTTTGCAAGCCCTACCCCGCGATCAGCAGATTCACTCCAATCCTTTTCAATATTTGCGATGCACTCGCGAACCGCATCTTTCTCTATACCGTCTTCAGCAAGCGCAATGTGTATTGCGTTCTCAGTGAGCGGCTCTTGCGATACAAATATCATCGCTTCGATAATTGCTTTGAGTTCGGTGGCGTCCATCTAACCTCCTGTCTCGTTCTCTACTAGTTTCACCACATCCTCGTCGCTAACTTCTTCCATGATGCCTTGAATATGCAACGTGCCGCAAGCGCTTGATTGATATACGCGAATCATGTGAAGCCTGCACATCTCTAAGAGAGATATAAACGTTATGACGATGTCATAACGCTCTGGCCTTTCTGGCATGAGGTCTTCAATGTTAATGGTACTACCCTTTTTTAACTTCGCAGCTATTTGATATATGCGATCGTTTACAGAGATGCGGTCCACAGCAACATCGTGCACATCCTCTTCAGGCACACGCTTTAAGAGTTTGGAAAACGCCTCGACCAGCTGATACACATCGCCCTCGACTGCGCCGCCCTCCTCCACCTCGATGCGTTCAGGGCATAGAGGCGTAAATACATCGCGACCAAGCATGGCACGTTCTAGGATCCTTTCAGATGCATCCTTATATCGCTGGTATTCAAGCAAACGCATAACTAGATCAGAACGTGGATCTTCTTCATCCAGCTCAATGCCTTCTGCTTCTTCCTCTGGCAAGAGCAAGCGTGACTTGATATGCGCCAACTCGGCAGCCATAAGCAGAAAATCACCTGCCAGATCGATGTTGAGATCTCTTATCGTGTCGATGTAGCGCATGTACTCTTCGAGCACAAAGGCCACGGGGATGTCGTATATGTCCAGATCGTTCTTCTTGATAAGATGCATAAGAAGATCCAGCGGCCCCTCGAAGACCTCGAGGTTTACTCTGTAATCATCTTGTAAGTATAGTGGTTCCATATTTTTGCAAGCTACTTAGAATTATTGGTGTCATTGCGAGCGAAAGCGAAGCAATCTCCTAAATGAACTGTTCTATGGGGATTGCTTCGGAGCTTGCGCTCCTCGCAATGACATCTTTAGCCTCGCTTATTCATATACTAGTCCCATCACTTCCCTTACCTTCTGCATCATCTCTTCTGCCACAGCGCACGCTTTTTCAGAACCCTTACGTGCTATTTCAAGAAGTTCGTTCTCTTTACCATCCCACTCTTGCCTACGCTCCCTGATGGGCCTCCAGTAATTTAGCGCATTGTCTATGCACATCTTCTTACAATCCACACATCCGATTTTTGCAACCCTGCACTTCTTATCGATATCGGCGATCGTATCCTTATCTGTATAAAGTTTATGAAATGCAAATATGTTGCACACCTCAGGATGGCCTGGATCATCGCGTCGTTTACGAGCAGGATCTGTTATCGCTTGCATCATCTTCTTGCGGATGGTTTCATCGTCATCAGCCATGTAGATTGCATTGTCATAGCTCTTGGACATCTTTCTGCCATCGATGCCTGGCACCCTTGCTGCACTAGTGAGAAGAGGCTCTGGTTCTATGAACACATCCTCGCGCTTCATCAAAAAATTAAAGCGCCTGACCAGCTCACGCGTAAACTCCAGATGTGCAAGCTGATCTTCGCCAACTGGTACGATATGTGCGCCATACATCAGGATATCTGCAGCCTGCAAGAGCGGATACCCAAAAAAGCCATACATGTTTAAGTCGCGGTCTTTGAGTTGGTTCTTCATATCCTTATAGGATGGCACACGCTCAAGCCAGCCGAGCGGAGTTATCATGGAAAGAAGAAGATGCAGCTCTGCATGCTGTGGCACCCACGACTGAATGAAGATGACGGATTTTTTTGGATCAAGACCTGCGGCCAGCCAATCCTTTAGCACATCCTTTACTGAAGGCGCTATCACGTCCACGCGATCATAACCTGTGGTAAGGGCGTGCCAGTCTGCAACAAAGTAATAGCACTCATACTCGTCCTGCAGGTTTACCCAATTCTTAAGAGCGCCAAAATAGTTGCCCCAGTGGAGTTTTCCTGTGGGGCGGTTTCCGCTCAATATTCGCTTTTTCTTAGGCATAAAAACCTTTATGCAGGCAGCAGATAGCTCGCCAGCAGAAACGCTGGTATTAGTATGTACCTTAACAACCCTGTCACAAACAAAACAATCAAAATAAGGAAGCTGTAGCGCGAAAGCATATCAAACGACTCAACGCTTTTGTGCGGCAAAAGCCCTCTTAAAACTGTGCCCCCATCAAGCGGCGGCAATGGGATGAGGTTGAAAAACGCTAAAATCAGATTCAGAATTACGCCCATCTCCAACAGGGCATAGATTAGGCCAATAAACTGGGCTGTGCCTGAGCCTGGGGTCAGACTGCCTTCTGGAAGCGAGGGTAGGAGGTACATAAAGATGTGCGCACATCCTGCAAACACGATCGCTAAAGCTATGTTGCTCACAGGCCCTGAAGCCGCAACCCACAGACTTGAGCGACGCAGATCGCCTTTTAAACGATAAGGATTAACTGGAACTGGCTTGCCCCACCCAATTACTGGCGCGCCTGTAAGGATGCCAAACACTGGCAGAATAAACGTGCCCACAAGATCCATATGTGGAAAAGGAGATAGCGACACCCTGCCCATAAGCCGCGCTGTATCATCACCAAACTTGTCTGCCACCCACGCGTGGGCTGCCTCGTGCCACGAGAGCGAAAACAGAAAGATTGGATAAAAGAGCACAAGTCTTAATAGCGCGCTTTGCATGGTTCGTGGTTGCTAATCAAAAAGTCCTGCAAAGTCAATAAGTTCATGCCCTTGGGTGGAATTTCTTGTATAGGTCCATCACGTGTTGGCGGGATACGTGGGTATATATCTGGGTGGTGGATACATCAGCATGGCCTAGCATGGTCTGCACAATGCGCAAATCAGCGCCATGCTCGATTAAGTGGGTTGCAAAAGAGTGGCGTAACATGTGGGGAGTTACGTTTATGGTAATGCCTGCCTTTTTTGCATAGAACTTGATGGCCTCCCAAATCCGCTGGCGCGAAATACCTGTGCCCCTTCTTGAGAGAAACAGGCGATCGCATATGCGCTTGCCGGCTAGCTGGGGACGGGACTCGCTTAAGTACTCGCTCACAGCTTCGATGGCTGTCCTTCCCATGGGCACGACCCTTTCCTTTGATCCCTTGCCCATGGGCATGACATACCCCTGCTGTAGGTTTACCCTGTCGACCGTGAGCATGCTCATCTCTGAAATCCTAAGCCCTGATGCATAGAAGAGCTGGATTATTGCATGATCCCGCATGCCCAAGATGCTGTTGCGCAAGGGTTGCGCAAGCAGCGCATCTACCTGCTCAAGCGAAAGCACGTGAGGAAGCTTTTTCCACTTTGCAGGAAACTCGATCTTGGCAGTGGGATCGCCATTTAGCTTTTTTTCCTTTAAGAGATATAAAAATAATCCACGCACAACTACCAGATACCTGGTAACGCTTCTAGATGTGAGCTTGCCTTCGTGAAGTGAGACAAGAAATGAGAGGATGTCAGCCTCTTCAATAGAAGCTATATCCTTTTTGCCCTTTTTTGACATATGCTCGGCAAAGCAGCGCAGATCGTGTCCATAAGCCTCTAGCGTGTTTGCAGCCAGCTGCTTTTCCACACGCAAGTGCGTAAGATATTCGTCAATGCTGTGATCTAATGATGTTTGCAATTCTTCTCCTTCTGTCATCGCGAGCCCAGCACCGTCTGGTGCTGGGCGTGGCGATCCCCGTGAATTACGGAGATTGCGTCGTCGCTATCGCTCCTCGCAATGACAAACAATTTCTTGCCGTATTTGCTAGCATAATTTATGCATCACAGCATGTCCAGAATCAAGGGTCTAAAAGAAGGCTTTGAATTTCTTATCAAGGGCTTCACCTTTCTCATAGCTCATCCCAAACTGTGGATTTGGGCGGTGATCCCTACAATCCTCAACCTACTTTTGCTCGCTGTAATGCTTGGGGTTTTCATTCATTATTACGGCGATCTCTACGGTTGGTTATCTTCGCATCTGGGTCTTACAGGGTTTGAGGATGCTACAGCTTGGTGGCAGACAGCTCTTAACGGAATCATATGGGTTTTGAATATAATCTTTCAGATATTCATCGTGCTTTTGAGCCTCATTATACTTCTTATCGTCTCATACGCTGCGAGCTTTATAATCGCCGGTCCGTTTAATGATATGCTCTCTGAGCACGTGGAGGTGATGGTCACAGGCGAGGAACCACCACCCTTTACCATGCGCAAGTTCATGAAAGATCTGTGGAGAACGATCAGAGTTGAATCGCTAAAGGCAGCGATCCTTTTGGCAATTCCTATAGTGTTATTTGTGCTGAGTTTTATACCTGTGATAGGCGCCCCTCTGTATGTGGTTCTCACATTCTTGTGTGGAGCATGGGATTTGGGATTTTCCTATGCTGACCTGCCGTTTGGAAGAAAGGCTGTGCCGTTTGCCGATCGAAAGGCGTTTGCATTAAAACACCGCTGGGCGCTCATCGGCCTAGGCTCAGGTTTTATCATCCCCTTCTTTGCCCTCATATTTGCGCCGCCTATGGTAGTGGGCGGGACATTGCTTTATGTACATACGCAAGCAACCCTTCGACTCACTAGCGTTCGCTCAGGGCAAACGCAAGCAACGTAATCAGCATAATGTTACATAGTATGTCGAATATTTGTCGACATACTATGTCTATTTGTGCTATCATTTCATCAGATCAATGAAACAACAGATAGGAAATCGATCATGATAGATGAGTTGCGAAAGAGGATTCCTGGCGAGGAGTTTGATTACCAAGCCCTCCTCGATGCGCTCAAGGAATATGCGCGTCCGAGAGACAAGATTACAAGCCTGCTTAAGAGTAGAAGCGTTGTCCGCGTTAAGAAGGGCTTGTATGTGTTTGGCGAAAATTATGCGCGCCGTCCTTTTTCGCGCGAGATTCTTGCCAACATGATCTATGGCCCCTCTTATATCTCGCTGGAGTATGCCTTATCTTACTATGACATGATTCCAGAACGCGCGGAAGCCGTCACGTCTGTTACCTGCAAGAGGACAAGACGTTTTTCTACGCCAATCGGCCTGTTTCTCTATCGAACAGTTCCGCTTGCAGCCTTTTGGATTGGCGTGGACCGCGTAGATATAGATACTGATCGTGGATTTCTGATCGCTGTTTTAGAAAAGGCATTGGCAGACAAGATCCAAGATGATCGCGGCACAGGCATCCGCACACAAACAGAAATGCTTCAATACTTGATTGAGTCCCTGCGCATTGATGAATCAATGCTGCATCAGCTGAATGCTGAAATGCTTTCGCAAATCGCCAAAGCTTATCGCTCGCGCAAGATCCTTCTTCTTAGTAATCTCATACGCCGCTTCAAGCGCAGCGCCAAGGAGGTATCTCATGCATGAAGCAATCGTCCGCATGCTTTCGCGTTATCCTTCGCGCAGTACTGAAGACACAGTCAGGGCGTTGCGAGAGATTTTGCAAGAAGTCGCGTTACTGGGCCTTTGGCGCAGCAAGTTTTTTGAAAAGGCCGCATTCTATGGCGGCACAGCGCTTCGAATCTTTCATGGACTTGATCGTTTTTCAGAAGATCTTGATTTTTCTCTTCTGAAGCCAATGCCGTCTTTCGATCTCGGAAGCTATGGTGATGCCTTGCAGACCGAAGTTCGGGCATTTGGATTTGACATCAAGGTTACGTCAAAGAAAAAAATTAAGGAGAGCGCGGTGCAGTCAGCTTTTATGAAAGCTGATACGCTCAAACATCTTCTGATTATAAAACCATTGATGAAAAACATCGCTGCTGTTCCACGAAATCAAAAAATAAAGATCAAAATCGAAGTCGATACTGATCCGCCACCTGGTTTTGAGACTGAGACTCAATTTGCCCTGCAACCCATATCATTTTCCGTGCGGACATATGCACTTCCGGATCTCTTTGCCGGCAAGATGCACGCTATCCTTTGTCGAAGATGGAAGAGTCGGGTCAAGGGGCGCGATTGGTATG
>JBDRBN010000090.1:0-21431 GCA_043822785.1 Pseudomonadota bacterium | reverse complement strand
AGCAAAGCGAAGCAATCCCCTTATAACCTGTGTTTGCAGGAGATTGCTTCGTCGCTAAACGCTCCTCGCAATGACACCTAGACATGAGAAAAATGAATTCTTATATTTCAACCAGTTAACACCTCTAACGCAACAACAGTGGAATTTAGGATTTATAGGTAAATCGTATATATATATATATCTTTTTATGCCGAATAACTTTGCAACATATCCATCCTACCTCTCCCTTTTCCAAAGTGGTGAGTTGGCAAGGCGTGCGGGGCGTGCATATGCCGCAATGAAAGAGTGCAGGCTATGCCCTCGCAACTGTGGCATCAACAGGCTGCAAGATGAGAAGAGCTTTTGCGGCATCGGAAAATTCGCAGGCGTTGCCAGCCACAACCTGCATTTTGGCGAAGAGCCTCCCATATCAGGTACGCGCGGATCTGGCACCATCTTCTTTGCTGGCTGCAACATGCACTGCCGGTTTTGCCAAAACTATCCCATAAGCCAGCTGCGCCATGGCGAAAAAGTCAAACCCCATCGACTTGCGCAGATGATGCTGGGCTTACAAAAGAGGGACGCGCACAACATCAACCTTGTCACTCCATCGCATGTAGTACCTCAATTTTTAGCAGCGCTGACCATTGCCGCAAAGGGTGGGCTTAGGCTTCCTATCGTCTATAACTCCAGCGGATTTGAAGGAATGGATGCGCTTAGGCTACTTGATGGAGTCATCGATATCTACATGCCCGACATAAAGTATGCCACAAGAGATGCTGCAGAGCGCTGCTCGCAAGCGCCAAACTATTGGGATGTGGTGCGACCGGCAGTTAAGGAGATGTATCGCCAAGTAGGCGCGTTTGAGATGGACGAAGACGGCGTGGGCAAGCGAGGGCTTTTGATTCGCCATCTGGTATTACCTGGAGGCTTAGCTCATTCCAAAGAGGTGTTTGAATTTATCAGCAAAGAGCTAGGAACAGATGTGCCTGTAAATCTTATGAGCCAGTACTTTCCTGCGCATGAGGCTGTAGGCGACCCCCCCTTGGGCAGAAGGATTACAAAGCAGGAGTTCAAAGAAGCAGAAAACGCCCTGCATCGAGCAGGGCTAAAAGAGGGCTGGATACAGCATGTGTAAGCGCGCCTCAGCGTGAGTAGCCCTGCGCAGCGTGGCTAGCGTGAAATTCTAAGTTCTCTTTTTACCTGTTTTTCAGCTTCCAGCCAGTCTTTCATGTCGTTGCCTGGTGTCTGACCCCTCTTGCAATATAACTCATATGCACGCTTCTTGATGGATTCAAACACTTCTGGATTTGAGAAATCTAGAAAACTGCTTGTTTTTCCTTGTGTTCCACTTCTTTTTTCAACCATATATCCTCCTTGCCCATCTTAATTTTTTGCGGTGGGCTTAATTGACGCGCGATAAACTACTCCGAAAATAACGATTTTCAAGTAAATATTTATGTTTATATCCAAATTTAGTATGAGCCTTTTATTCAAAAACTACAGTCCTTTCGGGGGAGGTTTCATGAAAAGGATATTGTTGGTAGCACTGCTCTTGGGATACATGTTGAATACATCTTTTGCAATTGATCCGGGCAGGGCCACCGGAACCTTAAAAGTTGGCAAGCATCAAATTGAACTTAAGCACGCCTACGCTCATAAATACAACAATGAAGAGGAATTGCTGAATGGACCAGAGCTCAGAATTCTTTTGACCGACCAGGAGGTTCCGCAGGAGTTGCTATCTGGATACGATGCTTTGATGAGGATTGATGGATGGGTGAGAGAGGGTAAGGTGCGCGGAGTTCTTATCAAGCTCGATCCCAAAAATCCGTCTGCCGGCATGTCCGGCACGCTGCTTTTCAGGCCTGCCAAGCCCAAGTCCTCGCTTATCTCGTTTATCAGTAGTGGCCAGGGCGGAGTTGGGGACTTTATGATGGGAAATAATCGGGTTGGAGGCAAGGCTGCTTATAAATCAGAGTCTCAAGGGTTTTCTAAGGATATTCCACCTTTTGAGTTTTTTGTCTCTTTTAGTGCACCGCTGTTTCACGATGAAAAGATAACAGCAAAACTCACTGGCGCTAAGGCTGCCAAAAGCGCGCCTGCCCAGGCGCTCATTGCATATTATAAAGCACTGTCTCTAGGCGACTTTGAACCAACACAAAACAGCCCGATCAACGAGAGGTGGAAGACCGATCCTTTACAGCTTGAGCAGAAGATCAACAGGGTGTTCATCCGCGGCGCGCGCGCTGTGGTAATACTTCAGGAGGATGGCGAAAAATCTGCGCAAAGCATGATTCAGAAAAACGGCGTATGGAAGGTTAATTGAAGAAAAGGTGGTCGCAATTTGCGACCCCAAGATGCTTTTTGTGAGAGGTGGGTTGTTTTATTCATCGGGGCCAAAGCCCCCTTTCTCACCTTTCTCGCTGGTTTTGTCGGTCTCGCTTTATTGAATTGCCTCAAACTCCCGTTTCTGTTACGTATGCCGGCCGTATGACCACTGAGATCAAAAAACTTTTAGATGCGCATGCAGGCCGGGGCCATGAGCTGTTTGGCCGCAATATCAATCCGCAACTGGTTCGGGTCTTGCGCACAATCGGCTTTGACCGCAATTACGTGCGCGCCGAGGGACCGCTTCTCTACGATGAGCAAGGAAACGATTATCTGGATATGCTCGCAGGCTATGGCGTGTTTGCGCTTGGCCGTTCGCATCCCAAAATAAAGCAGGCACTGCACGATGCCTTAGAGCTGGATTACCCAAACATGGTGCAGATGGATGCGCCGCTTGCCGCAGGCCTTTTGGCAGAGCGCATCCTCTCTTACATGCCAGAAGGCGTGGATAAGCTCTTTTTCACAAACTCAGGAACAGAAGCAAATGAAGGCGCAATAAAATTCGCGCGCAAAGCCACAGGAAAGACGCGCATCATATATTGGGATCATGCATTCCACGGTCTCACCACAGGCTCGCTCGCTCTAAACGGCGGCACAGAATTCAAAAAAGGTTTTGGAGAACTCTTACCTGGCGCCACCATGATACCCATGGGCGACCTCACCGCTTTGGAGGACGAACTCAAAAGGGGTGATGTTGCTGCGTTTATGTTTGAGCCTGTTCAGGGCAAGGGCGTGTATGTTGCAGACCCCACGTTCTACACCGATGCAGAGGCGCTTTGCAGAAAATATGGCGCGCTCTTAATATGCGACGAGGTGCAAACCGGATTCGGCCGCACAGGCAAGATGTTCGCCCACCACCATTGGGGCCTTAAACCCGATATAGTAACCGCAGCTAAGGCACTCTCTGGCGGCTACATCCCAATAGGCGTTGTCTGCTATCGCACCTGGATATATGACAAAGTGTTCACAGATATGGAGCACTGTGTGGTGCACTCCAACACGTTTGGCAGAAACATCATGGCCATGGCAGCTGGTCTAGCAACCCTTGATGTGATGGAGGAAGAGAAAATCGTAGAGAACGCAGCAAACATGGGAAGGCTTCTCACAGATGGTCTAAGGGCGATGCAGGAAAAATACGAGATGCTCTCAGAGGTGCGCGGCCTAGGGCTCATGGTAGGCATAGAATTCAGCGAGCCAAAATCTCTTAAACTCAAGATGGGCTGGAAAATGGTGCATGCCATGAACAAAAGTCTGTTTGCCCAGATGATAGTTGTGCCTCTTATGAAAGAGCATCGCATACTCACCCAGGTTGCAGGCCACCATGTGGATATCGTTAAACTGCTTCCACCTCTGATTATTGACGAGACTCATGTTGAGCGTTTCTTAAGCGCGTTTGAAAGCGTTGTGGCAAACTGCCACAAGTTTCCAGGAAGCGCTTGGAAAGTCACAAAGGATCTGGCTGCGGCAGCAGCACGTTCTGGCAAGATGGCAAAAGAAGACCTTGCAAGCAACGCGAGAAACGCAAGCAACGTAAAATAAATCTCTTTGGGGGGGTTGATGCGTATTTGTCGTGTTTTGTTATTGATTCTCACCTGTATCTTCATCTTGTTGATCACTCAATCGGCAAACGCAAAGAAAGCCAAGGAGCCGGCTGAAACCACCCCTGTCGCAGAGGAGTCTTCTGAATCAGAAAAACAAGACGACAACTGGGTGCTGATGGGCGATAGGTTTGGCCCCAGCTGGGACGAACGCGAAAACTACTCAGACCGGTATATAAACGAGTTCACGATCGTTGGTGGCGACTATCTGGGCGAAAACTGGAAAAACACCTACTATGTCGGCGGACAATATCTATTTCATCTAAATCAAATGTTCGCATTTGGCGGTCAATACAAATACAGCCCCATCGTGGTGGATAAGAATACGCCTTTCTATGCCAGCCTCAGAACCGACGCCGTACACATAGCAACTGCGCTCTGTCAGCTCAGCACGCCTGCGGCATGGCGCATTGGCAAGAAGATGTATAACATGGATTTTTACTTCACGCTGGGCGCAGGCGCTATGCAGATCAATCAGCAATGGGAGGCAACGGGCGTAATAGGCGGCGGCGTGCGCATGTATTTTCCTGTGCCGTGGATAGCCTTTCGCCTGGATATAGACTCCTACATCCACATGACGCCGCTTGGTAACAGAAACGATTTGAGCGGAGATGTGTCGATGGGCGGAGGGGTTTCCTTTTTGTTTCCGAATCGAAAGCAAGGGTATTACGAGAAGGATAATCGCTAATCAAACCTAAGCGTAACTGCCACAGTCTTTCCATCATCGTCAGGCACCTTAAAACTCGTCTGGGCTTTTGCAGCCTGTGATTCGGGTTTGTCCTCAAAATACAAAGTTCCATAAACGTTGATCGTGGATCCAACCACTGCCCTGAGGTTTGAAAAATAAAAATCGCCAAGATCCTTAAAGGTGCCAACAGAAAGATTAGACGTGGGATTTGACGCTGATACCAGCTCGATATAAAGGCCCGCTATATCCACATCGCATGACTCGCACAGGGCATCGCCGGAAAGGTTGAAATTGACAAGATCAGCCTCATCATATTGCAGAAGATTGCCTTCCAGCGTTGGCTCAAGCGTTTTGTCCCCTGAACAGCCATTCGCGTTCCACAAGATAAGCCCTGAGACAAAAACGAGCACAAAAACACCGACCCTTTTAAGTATAATATGCATGAGATCCTTCGACTTCGCCCTGCACCATGCGGTGCAGGGCTTCGCTCAGGATGAGGTGTCACAACTCCCTGACACCTCATTTTACTTTTCCTAGCTGTTTCGTCAATTGACATTAGCCCAAATCGCCATTAGACAGGCCAAGGTTGCAATATTGTAAGTGTTCGGCATCACTTTCTTAGGAGATTTGCCATGAGCAATTTTAAATTCATAGATAATCCTTCGGGTTATAGCTTTCCTGAACTCACAGATGAGCAAAAGGCCGAGAAGGCAGAGCTTTTTACAAAAGGTGTGGGACAGATCGATCTTAACAAGGCCACTTCTATTAAAAAGCTTGTTGAGGCCTATGGCGGCGCTTCTGTTCAGGCAAGAAACATAGGCGGGTGCGCAAGCGTGGTAGAGCGCATGATGTCTGATAAAGACCGCCCGACAGTGATGCTGGGTTTGGCAGGACCACTCATAGCAGCAGGGCTGCGCAAGGTCATTCGCGACATGATCGAGAACAAGTTGGTTGATGTTGTGGTCTCTACAGGCGCCATTCTTTACCAGGATTTTTACCAAGCGCAGGGTTTTATGCATGCTGTTGGCACGCCCAATGCCGACGACCGCAAGCTTCGCGACCTTTATATCGATCGAATCTATGACACATATGTGGATGAAAATAAGTTCTGGAAACTAGATTGCTCTATAGGTGCGTTTGCAGATGAGCTGAAACCGGGCCGCTATTCAAGCAGGCAGTTTTTAGAGGTCCTTGGAAAATCTACAAACGACTCGAGCTCCATTCTCGCCACTGCAGCCAAACACGGCGTGCCTATTTTCTCGCCCGCGCTCAACGACTCGTCCATCGGGATCGGCCTTACAGAACATTATCATCGGTGCGTAAAGAACGGCAGGGAAGGCGTTGTGATAGACTCCATCCGCGACAACTACGAGTTGACACAAATCGTTGTCCAGTCGCCATGCACTGCGGCTATCTACGTAGCAGGCGGCGTGCCAAAGAACTTCATAAACGATTCAGTGGTAATGGCATATATCTTTGGGATGGATACAGGCGGACACCGTTATGCCATACAGGTAACCACCGACTCCCCGCACTGGGGAGGTTTATCAGGCTCCACACTCTCTGAAGCCACAAGCTGGGGAAAGGTTAGCAAAAAGGCCACGCATTGCATGGCGTTTGTAGAGCCATCTGTGTCGCTGCCGCTCATTGTGGGTCACGCGCTTGAAACAGGCACGTGCAAAAACCGCAAGCGCCTTGCATTTGAGTGGAATGCACCAGTGCTTAAGGGGATAAGAACAATTTAAAGGCATGTCATTGCGAACAAAGGTGAAGCAATCTCAGGCGTTACGGGGATTGCTTCGACGCTTTGCTCCTCGCAATGACAGCCTTGTTGGCAGCACTCAATTGAATCATCAATACAGCAACAGCTGCTGGCGTAACACCTGGTATCCTCGATGCTTGACCCAACGTATTAGGTCTTACTGCCTTTAACTTCTCTCGCACTTCATTAGAGATGTTTGTAATAGACAGGTAATCGAACCTTTCTGGAATTTTTATATCCTCGACCTCGCGAAGCTTTTTTACCAGCAGTTTTTCTGCCTCTATATAGCCTGCGTACTTCATCTCTATCTCTGTGCGTTCAAGCACATCAGCAGCTTCGTTAATATATTCTTTAGCAAACCGGCTGAGCACCTGCTCTATGGAAAGTTCTGAACGCGCAACAAGATCAGAAAGCGCCATGGGTTTTTTAAGAGCAGCGCTTCCCATCTGCACAACCTTTGCGTTTACCTCTGCAGATGGCCTGATAACAGTCTGTTTCAAAGTTCTTATCGTGCAAGATAGCGCATCTTCAGTATCACAAAACCTCTTCCACCGATCATCATTTATTAGTCCAACATCCCTTCCTATTTTTGTCAGCCTTGTGCCAGCATTATCCTCGCGCAAGAGCAGGCGATGCTCTGCGCGGGATGTGAACATGCGATAAGGCTCATCTGTTCCTTTTGTAACCAGGTCATCGATGAGCACGCCGATGTATGCCTGGTCGCGCCTCAGCACAAGCGCATCTTGGCCGCGAATTGAGCGCATGGTGTTTATGCCCGCGATGAGCCCTTGTGCTGCCGCCTCTTCATAGCCGGATGTGCCGTTTACCTGGCCCGCAAAATACAAACCCTTAACGCGCTTTGTCTCAAGGCTGGGGAATATCTGTTGTGGTGGAATATAATCATACTCCACTGCATAGCCAGACTGAACTATCTTTGCATTTTCAAGCCCAGGAATTGTTTTAAGCATATTTTTCTGCACATCGAGAGGAAGTGAAGTGGAAAGACCGTTTACATAGACCCAGTCTGTGTCCAAACCCTCTGGCTCGAGAAACAGGTGATGGCTGTTTCTGTGGCCAAAGCGCATTACTTTATCTTCTATAGATGGGCAATACCTGGGGCCTGTTCCCTGAATCTTTCCAGAATATAAGGGCGAACGATCAAGGCTTGCTTTAATGATGTTATGCGTGTCCTCAGTTGTGTGAGTGATGTAACATGGAAGCTGTTTAAGATCGTTTTCTATTTTATCAAAAGAAAAGCGCGGCCTTATCTCATCTCCGTCCTGACGAGTACATCTATCATAATCTATGGTATGGCTTGCTATTCTGGGACAGGTTCCTGTCTTTAGCCTTTGTATGTTGAAACCGAGTTTGGAAAGCGCATCAGAAAGACCTTTGCTCGTATGATCGTTTATGCGGCCGCCCTCCACCGCATCCATACCAAAGTGCAACAGCCCTTTCATGAACGTGCCTGCTGCTAAAATAACTCGTTTTGCACTTATTCTTTCATTCGAGTTTGTAATAACGCCTCGAATGCAACCGTCTTCTACGACAAAACCTTTGATCTCTGTTTCAAGAAAATCGAGATTGTCCTGTGCTTCAAGAACAGAACGCATGTATTTGTGATATTTATCCCTGTCTGATTGGCAGCGGGTTGCGCGCACTGCAGGGCCCTTGCTCATGTTGAGCCTTCGAAACTGAATGCCGGTTGCGTCCGCAACCCTGCCCATCTCGCCGCCAAGCGCATCTATCTCGCGCACGATATGACCTTTTGCCAGGCCGCCTATGGCTGGATTGCAGCTCATGGCAGCGATGGTGCTAAGCCTTGCTGTAACCAGAAGCGCGCGTCCATTCATGCGAGATGCTGCCAAGGCAGCCTCGCACCCAGCATGGCCGGCACCGATTATTAGTACATCGTAGGGCATAGGTGAAGCTGTATAGTGCATGAGCGTTAGAGGTGGCAACAAAAGAAAAGGCCCCGGAAATGCCGGGGCCTTTTGAACCTCTGAAAGACTCAGCTTAGAACGCACTGACCATCAGATACTGAAGCACCCTCTCCTGGGGCCAGAAAGTCAGCGTGGGACAGGAGTGAGCTGTGTGATACGATGAATAGATTATGCCGCCGCCATTGGAGCCCTGGGTCATAGAAGCGGTGAGCGGCCTGTTGGCTCGTCCGTCAAAGTTAACGCCCGCTCCGGAAGATATCCATATGGTGGGTGTGTAGCCTGTATGCGCGCCGACCATCTGAGCCCAGCCGCCCAGGAAATCGCCGATGGGAATCAGACCGCCGATCAGCGCACCTGTTACCTGGGTATATGGATCCTGGGTCCATGTGCAGTCGTTGTCTGGATTGCCTGGTGTGGTGGCGTCATGGGCATTTACTCGCGCCGTTCCCAGCCACGTGCTCATCGAGGTTTCGTTAACAGCTGCGTTCAAGTTCACGCCGCCTGTGCCCACTTCTGCCGCACCCAAAGCGCCAGGCGTTAATGGATCTGCAGGATCGTTTTCAAACTGCATGAACTGTGGGAAAGGCTGCTCCACAAAATCATAAGAAAGATCCGTCACATAAATCCTGCCGCCTGCATTAACATAGGCCTGAAGTACAGCTATGTTTGCAATCAGACTTGCTTCATAAGCGTTTCCGCAGTTGATAAAGACTATATCAAAAGTAGACAACGAGTTGGTGCCATTCAAATATGTATCCCACGTCTTGTAAGCGCCAATCTCAGTGGCGTTTTCAGTAGGAGTTGTCCCGCCCGTGCCATCTATGATTGTAAGATTTGTGCCATACTCTGAGCCATAGACAAACTGTCCACTTGTAGTACTGACCCTGCCATAGCTGCCGTTTGTGCCATCGGTGGTATCTGTATCGGCAAGCTTTGCCAGCACATCTTCCATGCGATCCCAAAAACCTGTTACAACTGCTATTGTCGGCCATGTGGTGGAGCCGCTACCAAACGGATAACTCATAGGACAAGGATCAGCAGTACAATTCAGATCAAGTATCATGCGCAATGCGCCTCTTTGCGCTACCAGCTGAGTGGGATTTGTTGTGATGCCTGAGGTGTCTATCGTATACGTACCATCCTGTGCTGTACAGCCCGCGGCCAGAGAGCTGTCTGCAGCTGGTGGATCTTCGCACTCTGTTCCGTCAGAAGCTGTCACGACCTTGGCGTATGTGCGAGTGGCTTTGGCTTTTGTGCTTGCAGTCACGGTCGTGCCTGGAATGTACACAGTGGTCCCAGGAACAGGATCTCCACTCGCTGAGGTGATTGTACCTGTTACAGACTGCGCATTGTTGAGGCCACCACCACCGCCGCCGCAGGCAACAAGGCCCACGGTGAAGGCAGCTACTACAAGAAACATCAAAATCTTTTTCATGCCCCCCCTCCTTTGTTGGTCGTCATGTTCTATGTTTATCGTGGGCGCCTATTCTCCATAAATAGAGTAAAAATCCAAGGGTTATTTACCTATACAAAATCTGGAAAATATCTGATCCAGCAGGTCTTCGGTCGCGACTTCCCCCGTGATGGTGCCAAGCGAATCCTGTGCAATTCTAAGATGTTGGGCGATGCATTCCAACGGTTCCTCTTTGCTGTGGGCTTGTTGCGCCTTTCTCAAAGCATCCTCAGCCCGTGTAAGCGCCTCCTTGTGTCTGGCCGATGCAACGGTCGCTCCCTCTGATATGCAGGAAGCGTTGTTAAGCGCATGTGCCGTAAGGTGTTTTAAGAGGGCATCGACCCCATCACCTGTTTTTGCAGAAATGTGGATGGGATTATTGATCGTCGATGCATCCAATTGCTGCGGCAGGTCGTGTTTGTTTATCGCCAATATCGCCAGCTTAGAGCCAACCTGTTTTAACACTGCTTTGTCTTCAGCGCCAAAAGGTATTGACCCATCAAATACCACAAGCGCCAGATCTGCGTTTTTAATCTCATCGCAGGCGCGATCTATGCCCATGGCTTCTACTTCTGTCGGCGTATGTCTTATGCCTGCTGTGTCCCTGAAGCGAAACACAACGCCCTCAAACGATGCGCTTTCCTCTATCACATCGCGCGTGGTGCCAGGTGCGTGATGTACAAGTGCGCGATCGTGTCCTGTAAGACAATTTAAGATGCTGGATTTTCCAACATTTGGCCGGCCCACTATCGCAACCCGCACTCCATCGCGGATTAACTTTCCTGTTTTATATGTTGATGCAAGCGCTTCCAGGCGCTTTGCAATGTTTGCGATGCTGTCTTCTAAACTGCCTGCTGGGAGATCAATCTCTTCTTCAGGAAAATCGATCCAGGCCTCAACAAGGCTTCTAAGCTCCACAAGGTTTGATGCGATATCTCGTATTTCTTTAGAGAGTTTTCCTTCAAGCTGCTCTGTCGCAAGCCTTGCTCCCCTCTCGCTCGTTGCGGATATCAGGTCGCACACGGCCTCGGCTTGGGCCAGATCCATCTTGCCCGAAAGAAATGCGCGCCTGGTAAATTCTCCAGGCCTTGCTATCCTTGCGCCGGCTGCCACACACGCATCCACAATCTTTGAAAGAATAATCGGTGAGCCATGGCATGAGAGCTCCACCACGTTCTGTCCTGTATATGTGTGCGGTGCAGGCATTCTCACTGCCATTACCTTATCTATTACTTCTCTATTTGAAGTTATGGCCTCTCCCAGATAAAGCTGTCTTGGTTTAGCAGTACGATCACCTGTTTTGCTGCGCCATACTTTGACGAGAATATCAAACGCATCAGGTCCACTAATGCGCACCACTCCAAGCCCACCTGGGCCAGGCGGTGTGGCTTGGGCGCAGATAGTATCTGTATTTGACAGGATCTTCACAACCCGCCTCATATCCTGCCACATAGCTAACTGTCAAATATGAACGATCCTCTCGTGTACAGAAGTTGAACAGCTGGGAGCGTTTGTTTTGGTTCATCGCCGAGAGGCAGCAGGGTCCCCATCGCGGCGAGCTGGGTGTGGAGACGCCAGCAAAACTGCGTAAGTCACAACAAAGACTTAGGCCGAGCAACCTATTCGGGCGAAGGCCTAAGTCTTTGTTGATGACACGCAGTTTGAGTGGTGAGGGTCCGCAGCCAGCGAGACCGCGAAAGGGGAGCTGCCGGAGGTGCTAGAACCAAAACAAACGTTCCCAGCTGTTCATCATCGGAATAATTTGCCTAGCCAGGTTCTGTTTGCTACAGATAGCGGATGCTTGAAAAAGTGGTCACGGCATATACTAAGTTCTTCATAAGGTTCTACATTCCCATCGCGATACTGCTCATCGCGCTCACGTGGTTTTGCTTTCCAAAAGTCATAGCCATTTTCAAAAACATCCAGACCGATTTCGCCTCCCTTTTGCCAGACAATTACGCAAGCGTACAGCGCTTTAACGAGGTTACAGATCTCTTTGGGAGCTTAAAAAACCTAACGCTTGTGATCGAAACCAAGAATTCTGAAAAGCTAAAGACAGCAATACCAAATTTTGCAAACTATTTGGAAACAGATGAATCTGTGGACAAGGTTGAATGGAGAAAGCCTGGCTACGACTTTTTTAACAAGCACAAGCTCTTTTTCCCATCCGTAGAAGACCTGGTGGATCTGCGCGATCGCATAGATCGAAGGATACAACGAGAGAAGCTGGGTGGCCTTTATATCTCATTTGAAGACGAAGGCGAGGATGAGAAAACCACCTTTGACGACTTAAAAGAAAAGTACGCCAGCACTTATTCCGGCAAGATAACAAGCGAGTTCTACACCAATGACGACGAAACCGTGTTTCTCGTAAACCTCAACCCAAAGGGCGAAAAGCTTGATGTGGCCTATTATAAGGACTTTGCAGCAAAGATAAAAGACCGCATCGCCAAATACAATCTAGAGCAGTATGACCCTACGGCAAAGATTCACTATACCGGCGGCGTAATAACCAGCGCGCACGAGTACGACTCGCTCATACGAGATCTTAGGCTAGCCGGAATCGTGTCTGGCACGCTCATGCTCTTGCTGGTAATCCTTTACTTTCGACACTTGCGAGCTGTGCTATTTGTGTTTTTGCCTCTTGGCTGCGGCCTCATTTGGAACTTTGCCATTGCTTACTATGCGATAGGCCATCTCAACATGACCACAGCCTTTCTCTTTTCGATAATATCCGGCCTGGGAATCGATTTTGGCATTCTGCTGAATTCTAGATATAGCGAAGAACGCGTTGCAGGAAGAGATTTGGCAGGTGCCATATACGCAATGCTCCTATACACTGGTCGCTCCTCCTTCACAGCATGTTTTACCACTGCAGCAGCTTTTTTGGTTTTGATCATCAACGACTTCAAGGGTTTTACTGAGTTTGGTTTCATTGCTGGGACAGGCGTAATCGTAATCTTGGCAGCGTACTTTCTTATCCTTCCCGTTATGCGCACAATAGAAGAGAAGCTGCCTTTTCTGCGCCGAAAAACTTACATGGTCACAGACCTGCGGCTTGCGTGCCTTACCAAGCTCCCGCGCCGCAAGATGTTGTATGGTATGGCTGGCGTGCTGGTCTTGGCGGTGATATCAGCGTCGATCCTTTTGCGTTTTGATTTTAATTTCGCAAACATACGCGCACCCAACGCTGCGCTGGAGAAGGCTCAAGAGCTTGAACATTTTGTAAATCCGCAAAAGGCAATTCCATCGGTTGTGCTTGTTCATAACAAAGAAGATGCCCAGACTGCAAAAAAAGCCATTGAGGGCGTGCGCGATGCCAACCCCAAAACGCTCATAGATAGCGCGCGCAACGTCTATAGCCTGGTGCCTGAAAAGCAGAAAGAAAAAATCCCTACCATGAGGGAGATAAAGAAACTTCTAGACGACGAGACCATAGAAAAGCTCGTAAAGGGGGGGGATAAGGAAAAAATAGATGGGCTCAAAGGATCTGCAGAGGCAAATCCGTTTACCATCGAAGATGTACCAGGCGCCATCAAGGACTACTTTGTAGATAAAAAAACCGGCGAACAAAATCAGCTGGTATTCATATTTTTAAAGTCAGAGGTGGATCTTAAAGATGGCAAGTTAGCCATGGCGCTTGCAAAAGATATTCGTGATATTCGCTCTGACACTGGAAAGACCTATCACGCCGTATCAAGCTCTGTGTTATTTGCCGACGTGCTCACCGTGATGCTGGCAGATTCGCCAAAAGCAATAGCTCTCTCGTTATTGGCAATCGCAATTCTCTTGCTCATCGACTTTAGAAATATAAAGTACTCGCTCGTCTCGATGATACCGCTTATAGCTGGCGTCTGTATTATGCTGGGCATCATGGGGATTTCTCGTTTGCAGCTTAACTTCTTTAACATGATCGTGCTGCCTGTGATGCTTGGCATTGGAATCGATTGCGGCGTTCATATTTTCCACCGCTTTCAAGAGGAGGGATATACAAATCTGCCCAAGGTCATGACCACCACAGGAAGCTCTATAGTCATGACTACCCTCACGACCGCTGCGGGTTTTTCCGGCATGGTGTTGGCCCATCATGGCGGGCTGTCTTCCATAGGACTTGCGGCCATAGTCGGGCTTTTATCCATCCTTGCGGTAAACTTGCTGTTTTTCCCTTCGATTTTGTCCTCCATCTGGAAAAAAGGCTGAAATATCGGTCGTTTGTGGCTTGACGGGCAAAGGCTTACGTGTATACTGCGCCATCCAAATAAAGGCGAGAAAAGCCAGCAACGCGAGAAACGCAAGCAACGTAAAACCATAAAACCAAACAAATAATATAAATATGGGAGGAGATTATGACATTGCGCATTGGCATCAACGGCTTTGGCCGAATCGGAAGGCTTGCCCTTCGCGAAATGATGAGCGATTCAAACACGTTAAAGAAGCTTATTGGAAACGGTGATTGGAAGTGCGTAGGCATAAACGACATCGTAGACGCCAAGACCATGGCGCATTTGTTCAAGTATGATTCAGTTCATGGAACTTTTGATGGGGAAGTTAAGGCAAAGGAAGGCTTGATTACCATCAACGGCCAAGAAATTCCCGTTACTGCCGAAAAGGATCCTACACAACTTCCCTGGAAAAAGATGGAATGCGATATAGTGCTTGAGTGCACGGGCATCTTCACCTCAAAAGAAAGGGCTGCAGCACACTTAAACGCAGGTGCAAAAAAAGTAATCATCTCTGCTCCTGCAAAAGATAAAGACACGCCCACTTTTGTTTTTGGAGTGAACCACACAACTTACAATCCCAAAGAGCACAACGTCATCTCCAATGCCAGCTGCACTACCAACTGTTTGGCTCCGGTAGTCAAGGTGCTGCACGACAATTTTGGAGTAGAACAGGGTTTGATGACCACGATTCACTCATATACCAATGATCAACACATCGTTGATGCTCCTCATAAAGATCTACGCCGCGCTCGCGCAGGCGCTCTTTCACAAATACCCACTACCACGGGCGCTGCAAGAGCGGTAGGCTTGGTGCTGCCTGATCTGGCAGGAAAGCTCGACGGTCTGGCCATAAGGGTGCCAACGCCAAACGTCTCGCTCGTTGATCTTGTTGCAACCCTTAAGAAGCCAGCAACGGTTGATGCAATAAATGCTGCTCTCAAGAAAGCTTCTGAGGGTGCGCTGAAGCATACGCTTGCCGTCTGTGAAGAGCCCCTGGTCTCTGTAGACTTCATGGGCAACCCCAACGGCTCAATCGTAGATGGAGCATGCACAAAGGTCATCGGTAACATCGCAAAAGTGATGAGCTGGTATGATAACGAGATGGGTTTCTGCTATCAGATGCTTAGGATGGCAAACTACATGGGAACCAAGTTCTAAACGGCTCGCTCACTACGTGAGCTTACTGCCTACGGCTAACAGCTTACAGCAATTTGCTGTTAGCCAAAAGGATTTAAAATGACTATCAAATACATCGACGAGCTTCCTATTTCTGAAAAGAGGGTGTTCATACGCGTCGACTTTAACGTAAAGCTTGACGGGGCCGGTGGCGTTGCTGATGACACGAGGATAAAGGCAGCGCTGCCCACTATACACTATGCCTTGGGACAAAACGCAAAGGTGATATTGGCATCGCATTTGGGCAGGCCCAAGGGCCAGCGAGACCCAAAGCTCTCTATGAGGCCTGTGGGAGAAAGGCTTGCTGAACTCTTAAGCGGTGTGGAAGTGATCGTGCCTGAAGACTGCGTAGGCGATGGCGTAAAAAAACTCGCCATGGACATGCAGCCAGGCCAGGTGATGCTTCTTGAAAACTTGCGCTTTCATAAGGAAGAAACTGCTAACGATGCACAGTTTTCAAGAAGGCTCGCCGATCTTGCCGAAGTGTACATAAATGATGCCTTCGGCACAGCCCATCGCGCCCACGCATCTACGGTGGGCATGGTGCAATACATTTCCATAAAGGGCGCGGGTTTCCTTATGCGCGCCGAAGTCACGGCTTTCACAAATCTCCTTGAGAAGCCGGCCAGGCCTTTTGTAGCTGTGCTGGGCGGTGCAAAGGTCTCTGACAAGATCGGTGTGATAGAAAACCTCATGAACATCTGCGACAAGATACTCATCGGCGGCGGCATGTCATATACGTTCCTAGCTTCACAGGGTATTGCAATAGGCAAATCGCTTTTCGAAGAAGACAAGATCCACACTGCTCGCAGGATTCTGGAGAGGGCCCAGACCAGGGGCATTCCCATCCTTTTGCCCAAGGATCATGTGATAGCTTCTGCGTGTGAGCAAGGAGCAATACCCTCAACTACTGACAGCGTGGAAATTCCAGATGACATGATGGGGTTGGATATCGGACCAAAAACCATCCTGGCATATTGCGACGAAATTCGCGATTCCAAGACCATCTTTTGGAATGGCCCTATGGGTGTATTTGAGTTCTCTCAGTTTGCCAAAGGAACCAACAAGATCGCGCAGGCTGTTGCTGACAGCGGTGCAAACTCGGTGGTTGGCGGTGGCGATTCAATAGCTGCTATCAACAAGGCTGGCCTTGCTGATAAGATAGGTCACCTCTCCACTGGCGGCGGCGCATCGCTTGAGTTTGTAGAGGGCAAAAAACTGCCAGGGCTTGTAGCATTGGAGGTTTAGACATGAGAAAACCGTTTATCGCTGCTAACTGGAAGCTCAACAATACGGTGCCAGAGGCGCTTAAGTTCGTGGCTGCATTTACTGCTGACCTAAAATCTGCATCTGGTGTAGATGTTGTAATCGCTCCGCCATTTACTGCTCTGTACTCCATGGGCATAGCTCTTGCCGATACCGAGTTCAAGCTTGCAGCTCAGAACTTGTTTTGGGAGGACTCTGGCGCATATACCGGAGAGATCGCCGGTCCATTTCTCAATGATGTTGGTTGTTCATATGCTATCGTCGGCCATTCTGAACGCAGGCAGTATTTTGGCGAGACCGACGTAATGGTAAACAAGCGCTTGAAAGCAGCTCTGAGAAACGATCTTGTTCCCATCATGTGCGTTGGTGAAACCCTTGAGCAAAGAGAGGCGAATAAGACGTGGGATATAATTAGCGAGCAGCTTCGGGACGGACTCAAGGGAATAGATTTGAGCGAGCTTGGCGATTTTGTAATCGCATATGAACCTGTGTGGGCAATAGGTACAGGCAAGACCGCAACGCCAGACCAGGCTCAAGAGGTACACGGGCTTGTGCGCAATTATCTGGGCAAGGCTTATGGTGGCGAGACAGCAGCGCGCCTGCGCCTTCTCTATGGCGGTAGCGTTAAGCCGTCGAACGGCCGCGAGCTTTTGTCTAAAGAAGATATTGACGGTGCGCTCGTGGGCGGCGCATCTCTTAAGCCTGACCAGTTTGCAGCGATCGTGCGCTGTGCACATTAATCAGTGATCAGTTAGCTGTTGGCTGTAAGCCGTTAGCCGTAAGCGAATAAAAAGAAAGGAATCAAGATGGAAAGCATTCTTATCACTGTTCATTACCTGATCTGCTTCTTTCTTATCGTCGTGATTCTGCTACAAGCAGGCAAGGGCGCAGATATAGGAGCGGTCTTTGGCGGCGCATCGCAAACCATGTTCGGAAGTCGCGGCCCAGCCACATTTCTCAACAAGGCTACCGTCTTTGTGGCTATGGGTTTTTTGGTTACTTCGATCTGGCTAGCGCATTTGGCCAAGCAGCGTTCGGGAACTTCGATTTTGGACAAGGCTCCAATAACAGAAACTGCAAGGCCGGCTAAGCAAGAAGTGCCTTTTGGAGCGCCCGCTGATACTAAAGAGACAGCTCCAACAGAAAAGCAGACAGAGGAAAAAAGTAACTGATCGCTAGCCCAGGTGGTGGAATTGGCAGACACGCACGCTTGAGGGGCGTGTGGGGCGACTCATGCGGGTTCGAATCCCGCCCTGGGCACAAGAAATGGGAATGGGCTTTTGTCCATTCCCATTTCTTTTGACCTGTGTGCGGGATGAGAACTGCGACCTGAAAGGTCGCTGTTCGTGCGCAGCCCTTACGAAAGCAGCCGCGTTTTTTGCGGATGCTTTCGTTAGGGATGTGGATCCCCGAAGGGGAAATCCCGCCCTGGGCACCAAGAAAAATGGCCTTCCTAATGGGAGGCCAATTTTCTTCCTCTAATTTCATCTGCATTTCGTGTTCTGTTATATATCCACGATGAAGCTAACAAGCAAAACGATCCGCTTATTATAACCGTAACAGGGGCTCCTATTGCCTTTGCCATTCCGCCTGCCATGAGGTGACCAAACGGCGCCACTCCCATGAACACCGTGGTATATAAGCTCATCATGCGACCTCGCAACCTATCTGGCGCCACATTCTGCATAAGAGTGCCCATGCTGGAAAAGGAGATGGAAAAACAAAATCCCATGACCGCCATGATGACAAGTCCAACAAGGAGATGTGGGTTTATTCCAAACGAGATAAACGCGATCGAATAGAGTATTGCCACTTTTGCAGAAAGCCTAAGCAGATGATCATGGGTGTGTCGCCCTGCCAACCATAGAGCGCCTACAAGTGCGCCAGCTGCGGATGCGCCCATGAGCCAACCAAGCTGCAATGGCCCTCCTTTAAAGATCTCGTCTGCAAATATCGGCACAAGGGTTACAAGCTGCATGCCCACGACCGAAAGGATGGCGACCAATAAGAGCACGCCCCTTGCCTGCGTGTTTCTTCGCGCATAGCTTAAGCCCTCTTTCACAGATTTTAATATGGGCGTGGGCGCGTGCTTTTCGCCATAGAGCTTTTTGCGATCTATCATAAAGAGCGCTGCGATTAGCGCCAAAAAGCTAATGGTGTTTATGACAAAGCATATTGCCTCGCCTTTCCAGGCAATTAGCGCGCCAGCCAAGGTGGGTCCTATAAGCCGGCTTATGTGAAATATTGTAGTCTGCATGGACATGGCTGCCAACACATCGCGCTTGCCAACCACATCCATAACAAAGGTCTGAAGGACTGGGAACTCGAAGGCATGGACAACGCCCAACCCCAAGCTCAAAACGATGATGTGCCACAATTCCATCTGGCCTGTGATGGCAAGCCATGCAAGCACAGCTGCTTGAATCATTGAGAAGGTTTGCATGATTCTAAGCAGATTTAGGCGATCATAGCGATCTGCAATGGCGCCGCCCAAAAGACCAAAAACCAGGGCGGGAAAGTGTATGGCAAAGCCTACAGTGCCAAGCCATATGGGTGAGCCCGTAAGCCTCCACACGAGCCACATGACCGCCAGCATCTGGGACCAGGTGCCTACCATCGAGATGAGCTGGCCTATGAAGAATATGGAAAAGTTGCGGTGCTTAAACGCGCGAAACGTTTTGCGGTCGTGCCAGGAAGGAGCCCTGCCCGTATATTCAATGTCGGTCGACATGTGAAAGACGAGTTAACAGCTTGGTGCGGTTGAGTCATCAAATTTTTAGTGCCTTATAAGCCGCATCGTGTAATTGCTTCTATATGTTCTCGCAAGATATCAAACAGCTTGAGGAAGCTGTTTTGGATGTGCTCGACACAGACCCAGGGCGTCTTGCGGTTGCTGCCAAAAAGCTTTCGCTCGTGTTCACCAGTGAAAGAGATGCGCTTGCCGATCAATATTTCTCTGATGCCGATTCATTAGACGCATACATTGCTGCGTTTCTTTTGCCAAACGCTGTAAAGGTAATGCATTGCCTTGCGCAGATTGATGAGCTGGGCCTTGTGCAAGACAAGGGCAAGCTCAACGTCCTTGATCTCGGCACGGGCCCTGGGACCGCTATTCTCGCATCATCGTTGTACTTTTCAAAAAACCATCCAGATATGCGTATTCGGTTCGCGGGCATTGAGCAAAACAAGGTAGCTCTTTTAAAAGCACATGAGCTGTTTAAAAAAATCGCTCCCCGTCATCACTCGTTTGAAAGCGCAACCTTCTTGATTAAAGAAGGCGGTCTTGAACGAATCCTCAAAGCAGAGCGGTTTGATATGATCCTCGTTACGAACATGTTGAACGAGCCAGCTGTGTCTGCATATGAGTTATGTTGCGAGCTGATTTCAAACAGGCTTGATGGACGCGGCTCATTTATTATTATTGAACCTGCGCTTCGCAATAATGCCAGGCCTCTCATGGAGCTTCGGGGTCGCCTGATAGCAGAAGGGGTTGCTTGCGTTTGTGCACCATGTCTTCATGGTCAAAATTGCCCCATGCTGGGGGCCAATGAACGTGACTGGTGTCATTTCTATATTGATTGGAACTGTCCCCAATATCTTTCTGAGCTGGATCGGCTTTCAGCAATGAATCACGAATATCTTAAGATGTCATATCTCATATTAAAGCCAAAAACGCGTGGCTCTGATAGCACACAAGAAGCTGATGTCTGGCGTGTTGTATCCAGCCCTTTAGATTCAAAGGGAAAGAGAGAGGTGTTTCTCTGTGGATCAAGCGGCGAACTCAAGAGGGTGAGGAGAACAAACAAAGACTCCGCAGGTGTTAATAGCGATTTTGACAAAGTCGCCCGAGGCGACATCGTTCATTTCGGCGGCGCCGACCGCATACATAAGAACGACTCATTTTCAATCATCAAAAAGTGGTCATCTTTTTAGCATCATGGTTTTGGTGGCTCTTCCCTCCGCGCCTTTAAGCAGGATCGGGTGGCTCTCTCCGCGATATCGCAAATCGACCCACCCGATCCTGCATAACCCTAGATACGAACTGTTCGCTAATACACTACGTACAGGGCGGGGTCGGCGGCGGGTTTTTACTCACGACGGAAGTACGTGTTGCGAGAGTGTTGCCTGAGATGTTCCTCGAGCGGCATCAGGAGGCGCTGTGATCTAAGCCTACGATACTACAGCGCCGGATGAGCAGGCGATGAAGCGGCGTTTAATGGGATGGACCCGACCCTTGGATGGGAATACAACAAGGCTTCTTAATGAGCCAGAATGATTAGGAGACAATCATTCAAACGTCCAACCAAGGGGGGTCCAATGAAACAACTAGTATATGGGGTCGATCTAGCGAAGAGTGTATTTCAAATTCACAGCATGGACACAAGGGGAAAAGCGCTTGTCCGTAAACAGATATATCGTGCCGATATGAAACGGTATTTTGCAAACATTCCAAAGGCAATTGTTGCGATGGAGGCGTGTTCGGGCGCGCATTACTGGGGACGAGTATTTAGGAATATTGGGCATGAGGTCAGGCTGATATCGCCGCAGTTCGTAAAGCCCTACGTCAAGTCGAACAAGAATGACATGGCGGATGCCGAGGCAATAGCGGAGGCAGCCACTAGGCCTGGAATGCGGTTTGTAGCTGTGAAGGAGGTAAAACAACAAGACATAATGCTGATACATCGTGTGCGCGAGAGGCTGGTGAGAAACCGGACGGCACTGATGAACGAGATACGGGGGTTTTTACACGAATACGGAATAGTTTTTCCGAAAGGTGAGAGATATTTGAAATCCGGACTTTTGAAGTTATTTGGAGATGATTGCTCAGAGCTTTCCGATGATACGAGAAACGAAATCATGGAACTTTATGAGGAATTGGTATGGTTGGATGAGCGGATAGACAAGATGGATTTGAAGATAAAGCGGCTGTATCAGGGAAGTGAGGTATGTCG
>JBDRBN010000089.1:0-5603 GCA_043822785.1 Pseudomonadota bacterium | reverse complement strand
CAAAGCGAAGCAATCCCCTTATAACCTGTGTTTGCGGGAGATTGCTTCGTCGCTAAACGCTCCTCGCAATGACACCTAGACATGAGAAAAATGAATTCTTATATTTCAACCAGTTAACACCTCTAACGCGACAGCAGTGCGGATTTCGGATTTAAAAATCTTGTAATTCAAAAAACAGTTCCACTTCTCTACCTAGCTCTGCTGCTGTATCGATTTTATGTACCTTTTCCCTAAGCCTCTTTACCCCAGGGCGTCCTTTTGCATAAGTGGGCAAAATCTGCCTCATGTTCAGTATGGCGAGTTTTTCTCCTATAAGCTCGCAGAGCAGATCAAAGTGCCTAAGAGCTGTCTCGCCTCTTTTTGCAAAATTCGGCGCTTTATATTCCTCATCGAGAATTTCGCGAAATAGCCACGGGTTGCCTACAGCAGCTCGGCCTATCATCACCCCGTCGCAACCTGTTTGTTTAAGCATCCTCAATGCATCTTCCCTTGAGCGCACATCGCCGTTTCCGATCACCGGTATGCGCACCGCTGCCTTTGCTTCGCCTATGAGGTTCCAATCAGCTTTGCCGGTATAGTTTTGCTGCCTGGTGCGAGGATGTATTGTAATGGCATTTGCACCCGCATCTTCCAACGCGCGTGCAGCTTCCACGCAGTTTATGGATGTTGCATTCCAGCCGGAGCGGATCTTTACGGTCACAGGAAGATCTGTAGCTTTTCGTGCAGCTCTTACAATTTGAGCAGCGTTTTTTGGATCAAGCATGAGTGCTGCACCTGCGCCCTTGTTGACCACCTTTTTTACAGGACAGCCCATGTTGATATCGATGAGGTCTATGGGGTTGCCCTCTAACTTTTTGATAGCGTCATAAATTGCTTTTGGGTTTGCACCAAAGATCTGAACTCCAAAGGGACGCGTGCGCTCATCGTTTGTAAAATATCTGCGTGATCTCTCATGTGCTTGTAAAATACTCTCTGCTGAGACCATCTCGGAAATTGCCAGTGCGCACCCACACTCCATTGCGAGGATTCTGTACGGCAGGGAAGACAATCCTGCCATGGGAGCGGCAATGAGGTTGTTGCGCAATTTAAGGCTTCCTATTTGTAGAGCGTAAAATTTCATTGCGTTAACGAATATTTCACTACCACGGTTATCGGTTTTGGATAAAACGGAAGCGGCGCTGCACGGCGCACGGTCTCTAATGCTGCATCGTCGAGCACCTTTGCGCTGCAACTGGCTGCCAACTTCACCCACTTTATCTTGCCGTCCTCGTTTATGGCAAAGCTGACTTGGGGCGCACCGGTTATCCCCTTGCGACGAGCAGAAGACGGATAATACTTTGAGGAATTGATCTGTCTCCATATTTTTGCCAAGAGCGGATCTCCGCCTTTACCCACATTTATGCCGCCAGATCCTAAGCCTTTTCCGCCGCCGCTTGCTTCTAAGTTTTTATCTGTTTCTGGGATTTCACTCCTTTTCAAAGGCGCCATGGCAAGATCGCCGGCAACTCTCATTCCATCGTCGATTTTCTTTTTGAATTTTTTTGTGACAGCAGCATTGCCGCTTCCTATGCCAACTCCTTTGGCCGCGCCTTGAACTTCTATCCACACGTGTACTTCTCCGCCAGGTCCGGGCATGTCTTTGGAAAAAAGCCATGGGGAGATGATGAGTGAGGCTATGACTGCCAAGTGAACAGCCAGGGATATGATTATTGCGGTTTTTAATGTACGGTCCATTAGGTAGGCTTGTATTAAACGCGGAAACCGGTTGCAAGGGCCATAAATTCCAAATACCACTAGGGCGAGATAAGCAGGTCTCGTAAAGGAATTAGATCATGATCATACAAAATGATAGCAAGCGCAGGCATCGTAGCCTCAAAGGGGCTCGAATAGACGCAGTGCTATGGAGCCTCTTTTTTATATGGATGGGCGTGGTGCTATTTATTAAAGATATGCCGGAAGGTGTTGGATCATTGGGCATTGGGGGCATCGTCTTAGGCGGAACCCTTTTAAGGCTTATGTTTGGCGCATCAATAAGCTCGTTTTGGTTGATAATAGGTGCTGTATTCATATTAGCAGGCATTGGGGGCCTTCTTTCCATAGATTTACCGTTTCTTCCGATAGCACTGCTTATATGCGGCATGCTTCTGCTATTTCATAACAAGTCGGAAAGAAGCCGATGATTAACGACAAATTCCAATGTTAAAAACAATCTTCAATTTAGTGCTTATTCTGCTGCTCATCTTAGCGTTTTTTGGGCACAGAGCATATGCTGCCTCAGAAGAAGCAGCAGATGCTGCTGTGGAATGCCCTTATGGCAGCCGTGCCTGCAAGGTGAATAAGCAGATCGATGAGGTTGAGAAGACAGTTGAAGACGTGGCAGACCAATACAAAGGGGGTAAGGTCTGGAGACACTTTGATAAGGAAGGCGTAACAAGTGGCAAACATCGCATACTAGAACACATTGCCATGGGTCCAACATATGTTATGCGTGCGCTTACATGGCCAATGGCGGTGTTCAGCGGTTTCTTGATAAGAAAGGGAGTGGTCAGGGATGTAGTGGACGTTATATCAAATGACGAGCGCACCTTTTGGGTATATCCAAAATTTGAGTTAGGCTTTGGTTCAGGTTTTGGAGGTGGCGTTGGCATAAGGCATACAGATCTTTTTGAGCGTAACTATCGCTTTCGCGCTAGCTATTTGGTGCACGTAAATCTCGATCAACGTGGGGATTTTTCTTTTGAAAAACCAGATGCGTTCTATATAGCAAATAGGCCCTTTGGTTTTACCTTCTTCACAAAGCTTCTGCATGATAAGAACACTGATTTCTATGGAGTAGGCATAGGTGCGCAAGAGAGCGCAAGATCCAAATACAGAATAGACAGCATCGATACAGGCTTTGGCGCGCTATATGAACCTTTGGATCATTTTATCATTGCAGCTGGTCTGGGCTTTGCAGCGGATTATACGGATACAGGAACGCAGCCTAGCGTCCAAACTGTGTTTCCTATGAGCGAGCTTAGCGGGTTTGGCAGGGACATAGCTTATTTGGCTGCCGGCATAAGGCTTAAGCACGATACGCGCGATGCAGAGGGTAGACCTGAAAAAGGCGGAGTGAGAGAATTAGCCTTTACCAGATTTCAAGGTTTGGGCGTAAACGGGCTGGATTATAATCAGTACGATTTGGATGTGGCGCAGTACTTAAAGCTTTGGTTGCCAAGACATGTTTTGGCTTTGAGAACCAAGTGGGAATATAGGCAACCCACCAGCGGTGGCAATGTTCCGTTCTTTAGGCTTTCCAGACTCGATGTGTACACGCCTCTCAGGGGATTTGATTTTGGCAGGTTTATGGATCGGGGCCTTTATGTGTTTAACATTGAATACCGCTTTCCAGTGTGGGATTACCTTGATGGAGAGTTCTTCTTTGATACAGGTCGCGTGTTTCACACCCTCTCAGACATATCCTTTAAACACCTCAAGTATTCTGGCGGGGCAGGGCTTAGGCTTTGTACCAAAAATTTCTTCCTGGCGCGCATTCAGGTCGCATATGGCGGCGAGGGCGTAAACTTCCTCTTCAAAACAAGCCAGGCATTTTAATGCAAATTCCAAACAACCCCTTGTCTATGAAGCGATTAATTGGTCTAATCGCTTCATAAAATGAAGCAATACGGTGCGCCATGATATGCAGTAATTCATAATATCTTGGGCTTCGCTTCGGATTGACAACCCACCCGTGCGTTGCTAGCGTGCCTGGCAACTGTTATGGCACTCGATGAACACAACTGCCAACACCTTGAATTTATTTAGAGAACGGGCGCGGCGCGGGTATTAAATGAAAAACAACATTACCAAAAGACATCTTGAGATACTAGAAATTCTGGTATCCGACTATATTGCCAGCACACAGCCCGTGGGCTCGTGCACGATTGCAAAAAAACACTACGGCCATCTATCGCCCGCTACTGTGCGCAACATCATGGCTGATCTTACCGAACTCGGCTATATCAAGCAACCTCACGTGTCAGCAGGCAGAGTGCCAACAAGCCAAGGTATGCGGCTCTTTGTGGATACGCTTCTCAAGTGCAGGGAGCTTACAGACGATGAAATGAAAGCCATACGCGAGCGGTGTTTGGGCAATAAAGATCGCATGCATGCAATGCTCACGCGTACATCAAAAATTTTGGCTGCTGTATCGCACTATGCTGGCATGGTGGTCACGCCAGATGCTGGCCGCGTTATATTCAAACAGATTGAATTCATGCCCCTCTCCAGGGGACGCATTCTGGGCATATTTGTCTCACAAGATGGAATGGTGCAGAATAAGCTTCTGGAGCTAAATGAAAATCTCACATATCCTGAAATCGAGCGCATAAACAACTATTGTAACCAAGCATTCACAAATCTCTCATTAGAAGATGCGCTGGATAAGGCTAGGCGCGAACTAGAAGCGGAACGAATTGATTACGACGAGCTTCTCAAAAAGGCCATGCTTCTATCGCATGAGCTCATGGAAGACGTGCCTTCAGCGGATCTAGTGGTGGAAGGCGAGATGCATTTACTTGCAGAACCGGAATTCGCAGAAGCCAAAAATTTTCAAAAGGTGATTGCGGCAATCGAAGAGAAACGCACCATGGTGCATTTGCTAGAGCGTTGTCGCGAGGCAAGAGGCGTTCGGATCTTCGTGGGCGCTGATGCTAAGTTCGAAGGCGTGGATTCGATAGGCGTAGTCGGTGCTCCGTATCTCAAAGATGGAAAAGTGCTAGGGGCGCTGGGCGTCATTGGTCCTATGCGCATGGATTATTCTAAGGTAGTTCCTATTGTGGATTTTACGGCCAAGGTTTTAAGCGATATGCTTGATTCGTAATTCGTGATTCGGCAAGGGAGCATAGCATGACAAAGAAAGAGCATTCTGAAAAAAGGCCCGAAGAGCATAAAAAACAGGCAGCGTATCCAAAACCCGAACAAAAGCCTGAGCAGATAGCGGGCGAGGATTTGGGCGAACAGATCCGGGCGGCCGAGGAAGAAGCCAAACACCATTACGATAAGCTTCTTCGCGTAATGGCAGAGTTTGAAAATTTCAAAAAGAGGATGGGCAAAGAGCGCGATGATCTCATCCGTTACAGCAATGAAAAAATTTTGGCAGAGTTTTTGCCCTCGCTTGACGATCTTGATCGCGTGCTCGAACATGTTCCTATGGATGCTTCTGATGAGGTGCGCAAGTTTGCGGATGGCGTTGCGCTGGCCAGGAAGACGCTTGGCGCTACGTTAGAGAAATTTGGTCTAAAAGAAGTGCCTGCTCAGGGCGAGCCCTTTGATCCTGCACAGCATGAGGCAATTGCTGCTGTTGATAGCGATGCGTATGAACCAAACACGGTGATGGCCGTTCACCGTAAGGGATATTTCTTGTTTGATAGGCTGCTGCGTCCTGCCATGGTCACTGTGGCAAAATAGATCCCCTCCCCTTTGAGAGACTGTGTCGCAATAGGGGAGGGTTCAAAGTTCTTTGACAAAAAAATATGAGAGGGCAGTGGAAAGCAATGCTTCAATATATTAATGATATGCTATAGTTTTTTTCCGAAAGGAGCAAGGTTATGGCATATCGATGC
>JBDRBN010000088.1:0-4670 GCA_043822785.1 Pseudomonadota bacterium | reverse complement strand
ATTGCCTATTTTAGAAAACCTGGGATTGATCCGGAAATGGTTCCGATCATTCCTATTAATTCGGCAGCCCTAGCTGCACATTCGCCCACCCTGACATTATCGCTTGGGCATTAACCTGACATATTGACTTGGGCACGACAGATAAAAAAACAAAATCGCAAGAAACTGCAGCAAGACCAGCAATGCCAAAAATAATCGCGGAATCATGGAATCATCGTGCCAGGCAGAGCTTATCTCGGGCAGAGTTTATCTTTAGTCACAGCTCTTTATCGATAAAACAGTGGGTTACAGCTCCAAAAGCGTCCGACACTTTTTTCATTATGTTAATCGAGTTGTTAGCGCTTTGTAAGCGTCCGACACTTTTTAGCCAGGTGGTGACTCGAGACCCATTTGAAGAAGGTCATTTCCCGCCGCAATTTTTACTATCTTGCTATCCCATTGATTATTAAGCTTATTTTGTTGGGTACTAGGCCCAAAATTCGGCATCGATGTTGCATATTAAAGGGCGACAATCTCTTGGAGGTATAGATGAAGAGCAATTATTTTCGTATCTTTTTAGCTGTTTTAATGGCTGCGCTTAGCCTCAGTGCATTTGGTTGCAGCGGAGTGCCAATGCCGGAGAAGACAGCTGAATACAAAACCACAGTGGAACACGTGAAAATCGATGATGCGGATGAGCTGGCTATTGTCACGGTAAAATTCGATATCGAAGTTGAGAATCAAGAGCTTTCTGTGGACATTGATGAAGTGCAAAGCGCTTTTGAACAGTGCAGCACGGATGGTTCGTGCGGCACCACGGCTTTGCTAAAGATAGATGGAAACGATGTTGATGGGCTTTTGTCGTGTGCTTGCAGATTGGGCGAGCCGAAAACAGAAGGCAGCAAGTATGTGGTTGATGCAGAGTGTAAGGTGCCCATCGATGGAGGGCTTAAGCAGGGCAAGGAATACAAGCTTAAACTGATTACTGTAGCGCCGGTTTTAGAAAGCGAAGAAAATTATTTCGATAAGTTATATTTTTCCTCTTCACCGGAGTTTGTGGTCTCAGATACTAAATTAGTAAAAAATTTGGAGAATAATATATGAACCGCATCGCAAAAATACTCATCGCAATCATGCTGGCAGCAATGGTTGGCGCATGCTCTAGCTCTAATAATGGAAGCAGCGCGACAGGTTCTGGCGCTGAGGTTCAGGATGGGAGCGATAATCCATTTGTAATAGGCAGTGGAGATGAAGATGACACAGACCTTGTTCCAGGTAGTGATGGATCAAGTGGATCTGTAACGCCATCAGGCAGTTCCCAAGGATCTGAGCCACTTAAAATTCTAACCGAAGAGCTCGAGAACAAGATCTGCTATCAGACAAAGACTTGTTATACGAGGTTTGAAAGTGCCGGCGGTAGAGGAACGTGGGAAGCTTCTGGGCTTCCAGATGGCCTTACGCTAAGTGGAAGACGCATTGAAGGTACGATTTCACCTGATGCTGAAGCCAAGACCCATACAATAACCATTACCCTTAAAGATACACAAACAGGAGAGAGTGATAGAAAGAACTACGACCTGAAAGTACTCAGGTTTATAGAAGAGCCTCTCAAGATAATAGTATCGCAGTTTAAGAATGGCTCTTGGGAGCCCGTTCTTGCAGACGGCAACGCTGTTTTTGATGCAGAAAAGCGCAGGCTGAAATTAGAGGTGCTAAAGGATGATGATTCGCCTGCATCTGCTTCACAATTTCACTGGAAGGTAAAATCGACTAAAAACAGGCTGGGAGTATTTGTTCCACCTGCTGGGGAGCGGAAGGTTATGTCAGTGGGTGGTCCTAAGCAGGGACAAAAGGCATATCTCATGCTATGGGCCAAGAAGAAGAACATGGAATTGCGCGCCGCGAAGGTGCTCGAAGCTGAAGAAGATCTCAAAAATACAGAAATCTCAGTGCGTGATGATTACGGCAACAGAGCTTCGTTCACGATTGGTGATATTGATATTGAAGAAACGCTGGATATGAAGTGCAACAATGCAGATCCGCTCAATATAACTTTCGTAGGTTCGCAAAAAGATTACACTCCTTTTTCGACCGATATATTTAAAGATGACTCTAAGAAGTTTAAGACCGCTACAACTGAACTGTTAGCAAGGGGTGGCATGGGTCCATATGAGTGGAGGATAGTTGATGAGACCGCCGATAAGGATCCTGATAAGGATCCTGCCTTGATCAAGATAACTACCGGCCACGTTCACGCCGTTGCCTATGTGTTGAAGACATCGGAAACCGAGGCAGAGTTACGCTGGCACAATATCATGCTATCCAAAGCAGCTGATCCTGCTCACGAGATCGATAGCGAGGAGTTAACTCTTAAGCTCACCGATACGTGTGGAAAGACTTATGAGAAGAAAGTCAAACTCAGGATCAAATTTCCTACTAACGAACCCCTAAAAGAAGGTGGCAAAGAAGAGGGAAAAGCCCTTTTGACAGCATACGCTAAGATAGGGGGCGCATGTCATAATCCCCCGGGTACTGAACTCATATGTAGACTATATAGCGATGGAGAACATGTCGCCACGGCGAAATGGAAGCTGGATAAAGTTCCCTGCGATCCTTATGCTTACTTGGACGATGATTTTGCAAGAGATCTTGCCAGGAAAAGTGAATATTATCCTTACGAGATGAAAATTGTAAAAGCCGGTGCACACATTAAGAACATAAACAGATACGAAATAGAGGTGAAGGATACGCCTGGAGACCCCATTGTGGTGTCTGCATATAAGGTGAGGTTTAAATCCGAAAATTGGAAAGCGGCTTCCAGTGGATGGAAATTCACTGAAGGTTCAAAAATAGATGTACATGACGACAAGAACTGGTGGGAACCTCGCTATGATACCATTCCAGAAATCTACCTGTTTGGTGAAGAAGAGGATTCCTTTCCCTTCTAGGGGATCATGAATCAGAGGAACATTCGGCCGATAAGTAAGAATCCTGCTTATCGACCGGTTTGTATTTTACCCGAACAAACACCTTGCCTGCAGTATAATCGTTTGATATTTAATGTATTATGGAAAAGCAGACAATCTCCAACATTGCCGCCATCCTGAAAAAGGATAAAAACATCACTTTGGCATATGTCTTTGGCTCAGCTGCCAAGAAGCCTATGCCGAGATATAAAGATATAGACGTGGCTGTTCTGTTGAACAAGGAATTACGCGGTTTGAAAAAGCTTGAATTCATCGACCATATTTCTACAAGCCTTAAAAAGAAAGCAGGATGCCCAGTTGATGTGGTAATACTAAACAGTGCCCCCCCAGCTTTGAGACAACAGGTCCTCAAATACGGAATCCTGCTTTTTGAGAGGGCAAAGGGTCTTTCCAATAAAATGATGGTGGATACGATTACAGCATATTTGGACTACCTTGATATACTGAATTTCTTTCATTCCAAAACAATTAAAAAGAGGTCTTGAGAATGATGGACATAAGCCTGATCAATCGAAAGATCGCCCTTCTTGTTCAAGCAAAGAAAGAGCTTGAGGGCTATGGGGTCAAATCTCTTACGGCCTTTGAACGTGACCGCAGGGATCAGAAGGCAGTGCAGAAGATACTGCAGGAGATGGTTGAGATCTGCATGGACATGGGCAAGCATATCATAGCGGATGAAGGTTTTAGATTTCCTGAAGACAGCAGGGATATCTTCACGGTATTAGGCGAGAATGCAGTAATATCCGAAAAGACTATGATGATGATGCATAAAATGGTTGGCTTCAGAAACATCCTGGTACATCTTTATGAAAAGATCGATCTCGAAATTGTATATGGCATCTATAAGAAACGCCTCGATGATTTTGACTCGTTTGTATCAGAGGTAAACTCTTTTATGAATAAGAGGGCGAAGAGTTGACTGTTTAACTTATTCCTTACCCCAACTGGTGACTTAAGACCCCTTTAACATACTAATCAGAACACCTCGAATTTCAAAGCATCCTATCTCATTGATTATTAAGCTAATTTTTAGATGTAAATCCGGCCCTCCGTCCAAAATCCGGCATCGATGTTGCATATTAAAGGGCGACAATCTCTTGGAGGCGAAATGAAGGGCGAATTCATACGAATCACATTAGCTGTGGCAGCAGCCATAATCGGCTTCAGCGCATTCGGTTGCGGCGGCATACCCATGCCAGAGAATGAGAATGCATACACCACATCGGTGGAGCATGTGAGTCGTCCGGACAATATGCCGGCTCTGGATATCGTTCACGTGAAATTCAATATCGAGTTCGAGAAGAAACAGGGAACATATGAGGTAAAAAAGGATGAGCTGGAGCAGATTCTCCAAAGCTGTAGCGCAGATGGGTCTTGCGGCACGTTGGCTCATCTTTACGTTGATGGTGAATATAAGCTTGTGTCGAGTAACTGCGAATTCGGCGAACTGAATGGCGATGTGGACAAGGACTATTATGTGATTGCAGCGAATTGTGTTGTTCCCGTCGAAGGGAAGGAGAAAGGCAAGGAGTATAAGCTGAGGCTGGTCACTGTCTCACCGGATTTATCTGAGGTCATGTCTGACATCATCTCTAAGATGTTTTCTTCTGGTGCCGATGGCAGCTCTTTGGACGAGAGCATCTCTTCGTTTTTGGAACAAGTGAAACAAATAAAACAACTGGCTTTTACTTCGTCACCGAAATT
>JBDRBN010000087.1:0-6311 GCA_043822785.1 Pseudomonadota bacterium | reverse complement strand
CTATAGCATATCATTAATATATTGAAGCATTGCTTTCCACTGCCCTCTCATATTTTTTTGTCAAAGAACTTTGAACCCTCCCCTATTGCGACACAGTCTCACAAAGGGGAGGGAATTTACGTTTCTCGCGTTGCTGGCGTTTCTCGCCCACTTCCCCTCGCCTTATCGATGAGCCATTTTATAACATTCCACAATTTTCTCAAGGCATGCTTTAACCAGGCAAACGCTATTGCAAAATCCGCCCTATGCAGACCGCGCTCCTTGAGGCCTACCATAATCACAAACAATACCGGCACCATGCCAAGGCTAAGGAACGTGGATGCTATCATGCCGCCAAATACTGCTGTGCCAAGAGAGTGACGGCTTGCAGCGCCTGCGCCAGAAGCTATGACCAAGGGAACCACGCCCAGAATGAACGACAGTGCAGTCATGAGAATAGGCCTTAGCCTTATGCGCGCAGCTGTAATCGCTGCTTCCACAATTGACATTCCTTCCTCATGCTTATCCTTTGCAAACTCAACAAGAAGGATGGCATTTTTGCTTGCCAGGCCGATGAGCATCACCAATCCGATCTGACAATACACATCATTATATAGTCCTCTCCACCACTGGGCCACAAGCGCGCCAAGTATAGCCAGCGGCACTGCCATCATGATTACCACAGGCAAAACCCAACTCTCGTACTGAGCTGCAAGAAAGAGAAAAACAAAGGCAAGGGCCAGCGCAAAGATAAACGGCGCCATGCCGCCCGACTTGATCTCTTGCAGCGCCGTTCCTGTCCACTCAAAACTGTAGCCATCAGGAAGAACCTTATCAGCGATATCTTCCATGGCCTTAATGGATTCGCCCGAGCTAAAGCCAGGCGCGTTTGCGCCGTTGATCTCGATATTGCGATATAGGTTGTAGTGCGTGATCATCTGCGGCCCGGTATTTTTTTGCACCTTGACCAATGTTGATAGCGGAATCAGATCGCCCTTGTTCGAGCGCACATAGAGGCGCGAGATATCGCTCACATCCGCGCGATAATTTTCCTTTGCCTGAAGAAAAACACGATAGATCCTGCCAAACTTGTTGAAGTCGTTCACATAGATGGAACCCAGATAAGACTGAAGCGTGTTGAAGATATCAGCTATGGGAATGCCCAGCGTCTTTGCCTTTGTCCTGTCCAGATCAATATAAAACTGCGGGTAATTGACCTTAAAGCTCTTGGAAAGAGGCGTAAGTTCCTTATGCCACTTGCCCTCTGCTATTACTTTTTTGGCCAACCCGTCAAACTCGTTAATATCGCCGCCGCCAACATCCTGCAGCTCAAATTGAAATCCTCCAGTCTGAGAAAGCCCCTGGATAGCAGGTGGATTGAACGAGAATGCCATAACCTCGTTAAACTGAGCCAAACCCATATTCATATTATTAACGATGCTTTCAATGCTAAGCTCAGGCGTATCGCGTTTATCCCAATCTTTAAGAACCACGATAAGGGTCGTGGCGCTCGAGTCCAGCGCCTGGCTCATCAGATTGTAGCCGCCTATGGTGAGCACGTCCTCCACTCCATCCATGGACATGGCCATCTGCTCTATCTTATTAGAAACCTTTTGAGTGCGGTCAAGCGACATGCCTTCAGGACCCTGAGCGATGACAAAAAAGTAACCCTGATCCTCGTCCGGCACAAAAGCTGTAGGTACCTTTTGGAACATGTAATAGGTGAGGCCCATCATCACTAAGAAACCTACGACTATGACCTTCCATCTGTGGATGAAGTGATCGACTATGCCCTGATAGATATGGCTCGACCAGTCAAAGCCATGATTGAACGCCGTAAAGAACATACCGTGCTTCTTTGGCTTTTGTCTTAGAAGTATCGCACACATTGCAGGGCTAAGCGTGAGCGCGCAGATTGTGGATATGCCGACCGAAAAAGCGATGGTGAGGGCAAACTGCCTGTAAAGCTGGCCGCTTATCCCAGGCATGAATGCCACCGGCACAAACACGGCAAAGAGCACAAGGGTTGTGGCTATGACAGGGCCCACCACCTCTGCCATGCCCTTCATGGCAGCCTGCATGGATGGAAGACCTTCTTCTTCGATTATGCGCGAGGTGTTCTCCACCACGACGATGGCGTCGTCCACCACTGTTCCTATTGCGAGCACAAGCCCAAAGAGCGTTAGCGTGTTGATGGAAAACCCAAACGCCATCATTATGCCAAACGTGCCTATGAGGGAGACGGGAATCGTAACGCAGGGTATGAGCGTAGAGCGCCAATCCTGCAGAAAGATGTAGATGACTGAGATCACGAGTATGATTGCCAAAATCAGAGTCATCACGACTTCCTTGATGGACTGTTTAACGAACATCGTGGTGTCGTAAGCAATTACATATTGCATGCCCTCAGGAAAGCGCTCGGAGAGCTTTTGCATGGTCTCTCTTACCTGATTTGCTATCTGCACCGCGTTTGCGCCGGCCAATTGAAATACGCCGACGCCTGCGCAGCTCTTTCCGTTTAAATTAAAAAACCATCTATAGTTCTCGGCCCCAAGATCCACATCTGCGACATCCCTCACCCTCACAACAGCCCCGTCCTCTTGGGTGCGCACGATTATGTCTTTAAACTCCTCCACCTCCTCGAGCCTGCCTTTAGTGGTAATCGCATACTGAAATGCCTGCCCCTTTGGCGCAGGGGGAACGCCGATGCCGCCGGCTGCCACCTGGAGGTTCTGATCCTGAATGGCGTTTATGACCTCTTGCACCGTAAGGTTCATTCCCGTAAGCCTGTCAGGGTCCAGCCAGAAGCGCATGGAGTATTTGCGCTCGCCAAATATCTGCACGTCGCCCACGCCTGGAATGCGCTTTATGACATCGACGATGTTTATGGACGCATAGTTGCTTAGGAACAGATCGTCGTACTTAGTGTCTTCCGAAAAGAGATTGACGATCAGAATAAAGTTTGTGGATTGCTTTTGTGTTGTAACGCCGTACCGGCGGACATCTTCGGGCACCTGGGGCAGACCTATGTTCACGCGGTTTTGCACATCGACCGACGCTATATCCAAATCGTAACCTATGTCGAATGTGGCGGTGATCTTTGAGGTGCCGTCATTTGCGCTTATCGAAGACATATACATCATGCCCTCGGCGCCGTTTATCTGCTCTTCAAGGGGTTGGGTTACGGTCTTCTCAACAACGTCAGCGCTCGCGCCAGTGTATGTGGCGCTCACCTGGACTGTTGGCGGTGCGATGTCAGGAAACTGGGCAACAGGAAGTATGGGTATGCACACCACGCCTGCCAGCACGATTACCAGCGAGATGACCGTCGAGAAAATGGGTCGCTTTATAAAAAAATCTACGAACATATTCTTCCGAATCTGTCATTGCGAGGAGCCCGGAGGGCGACGTGGCAATCCCAAGCAAACCTTGTTTTTACGGAGATTGCTTCGTCGCATACGCTCCTCGCAATGACAAAGCAACTTGCAAGTTGCTTTGTCATCTATCGAGCACTGCCTTATTCACTATTCCCTGCAACGTATCTTTATCTTTGGTGTCTGCAATCTTTGCAACTACTTCCATGCCAGGGCGAATGAGCTGGAGGCCATCGATCACAACCATATCACCGTCTGACACTCCGTCTGTTATTACGCGCATGCCATCGATCGGCTCGCCGGTCTTTACATAGCTTCTTCTTGCAACATCGTTGTCCACAATGACCATCACGTATTGCCCGCCCTGGTCCTCGCCAAGCGCTTTTTCAGGAACCAAGAGCGCATCAGACATATCTTTGAGATAAAGGCGAACGTTTGCATAAATGCCAGGCAGCAACGTTTTTTCAGGATTGGGTATAGTGGCACGCATGGTGAGCGTGCTCGTGGCTGTATCCACCTTGTTGTCCACGAAGTTCACTTTGCCCTGGTGAGGATACTTTGTGCCATCAGAAAAAGTAAGGTCCACAGGCAACGCGCCTTTTTGCTTTTCCTTTAAAATCCTATACACATCCTCGTCGCTTGGGCTGAAGTATGTATATATGGGATCGAGCATGACGATCGTTGCAAGCTTTGTATCTTGGCCCGCGCCTACAAGGTTGCCCACGTTTACGAGCGTGCGTCCGATCCTTCCGTCAAAGGGCGCATACATGTTGCAGTAACCCAGGTTGAGCTCGGCTTGCACCACTGCCGCCTTGTCGGCCTCCACTGCTGCAGCTGCCTCGTCGGCCTTTGTGACGTAATTATCAAAATCCTCGCGGGTTACGTATTCCTTTTCCACGAGCGACCTGTATCGTTCGACCTGCTCTTTAGCAAACGCCAGCGTTGCTTCGTCTTTGACAAGCTGAGCTTTTGCTTCAGCAAGCGCTGTCTCAAAAGGCTTGGGATCTATGACAAACATGAGATCGCCCTTTTTTACGTCATCTCCCTCTACAAATGCGCGCTCTATAAGAAAGCCCTCTACCCTTGCGCGTATGTCCACAATCTCTTTTGCAGCCGTGTTGCCAACGTAATTGAGATAAACGGGCACGGTCTGTTTTTTAACTTGCGTAACAGTGACAATGGGTTTTGCAAGCATCGCGCCTTTTTCTTCCCAATGGAAAAACCACAAAATCAGGAGCAGACTAGCTACGATCAAAACGATCTTTCGTTTTGTGAACCAGCTTCGATTAATCTTTTTTAGTCGACTAATCTTCTTCATACGATAGTTCCCTTTCTTCGATATCAGGCCCTTCGATTCGTTCACCAACAGCGTGCAGAAGTTCTGCATATGAATTGAAGAGATCCATCCTGGAACTTATGAGTTCAGCTCGTGCAGAGGCAAGCGTGTTCTGGGTATTCAAAAGTTCAACAATATCTGCAGCTCCTGCCTTATATCTGGCTAGCGATGCATTGTAGGATTCATTTGCGCTTACTAATAGTGTAGTGCTCGCTTTGTACTGTTCGGAGGCTGTGTTGAAATTATGATAAGCATCCCACACCTCTTCTATCACAGCTTGCTCCTGAAGAGTGCGCTGTGCTTTTGCAGCCTCGAGGTCTGCGCGCGCAGACCTTAGCGAGTTCTCCATAGAGAATCCGTAGAAAATCGGAATCTCTAGACTTAAGCCCCCGTAATATGCGGTATTGTCTGCATTTCGCATGCCCTGCCATTGAAGGTTGCCTCCGCCTGTGAGTTTTGGAAAAGGCAATGCCCGCGCCTGCTCTACTTGGGCCTCTGCTTGGCGAACTGCTGCCTGGGCCGCACCTATGTCGGGACGGCTGGTCTTTGCTTCTTCTATGAGCAGATCAATATCCCTGGTCATATTCCTTACAGGAAGGCGCCCTGGCTCGCCTGCTGCTTCGAACTTGGCATTTGCAGGCCAACCAACAACCGTTGCAAGTTTGCCTTTGGAAATTGCCACGGCTCCCTTGCGCTGTGCCAAATCTACGCGAGCCTGATCTGCACTGGCCCTGGCCTGCAGTACATCCGAGATAGTGCTCACGCCGGCGGCGCGCCTTGCTTCTGTGGCCCTAAGCGTTGTCACAGCGTCTTTGAGGTTCATCTCAGAAGCTTTGAACAGCGCTTTGTCGCCCACGTGTGTGTGATATGCTTGGGGCACATCACGAAGCACGTCTTGGATGGATTGATTGTGGTTCCAGTTTGCAGCAACGAGCGCCTCTCGTGCAGCTTTTGCTTTTGCGCTTCTTCCACCAAAATCTAAGAGCAGATATTGCAGGCCAAGACCAACTGAAAGATAAGAACGCCCACCATCTGTTTGAGGAATCTTACCCGCAGCGCCCTCTATAGTTCCTTCAAGAGAGGGCCAGTAGCTGCTGCGCGACGTTGCCCACTCTGCAGAAGAGGCCATTGCCTTAGCCCAAGCATATCTGGTTGCAGGGCTGTTTTTGAGCGCAATATCGATAAACTCTGCCAAGGCATATGTTTCTTGGCTCGGTTCAAGCGCTGTTGTGGTTTGATCTATGGGCTCCTCGCCTTTTTCTGGAGGCATGTTCTCTTGCGCTGCTGCTGCGTATTTTGCAGGATTGAATTCTGGCAGGGGCTTGGGGCACGCAGTGCACATGAGTGCCACAAAGAATAGCGACAGAAATATTCGAAAACTTGCAGCCAATGACTCCCCCTTAAGGCCGCCAAAATACCTCAAAAATCGAATAATTACAATTATTTTGAATTACTGATCGCATCCAAATTACTGATCGCATCCATGACGGAGCAATTATGTGATGCGTTTTTGTGCAGGGTGCAGCGAATCTGTGCAGTGTGACGGAGCAATACGTTTACTGCGAAGTATGCATCTCTTCAATATTCCAAAACTATTTCCCTTCTTCAATTTTTTGCTGAGC
>JBDRBN010000086.1:0-4176 GCA_043822785.1 Pseudomonadota bacterium | reverse complement strand
GGCGGCGATCTGGTTATATCGGTTGTTGACAACGGCAAAGGCATTTCATCTGAGGACCTGTCTCATGTATTCGATTCCTTCTTTACCAAGGGCAAGAAAGGCGGCACAGGACTTGGTCTTGCTTATTGCAAACAGGTGGTTGAAGCGCATGGAGGTAGTATTGATGTGGAGAGCGAGGTGGGTAAAGGTACGATGTTTACGATAAGGATGCCGGGGTGTGTGATTGAATGTTCACCCCTCCTTTGTAAGGAGGGGCCGGGGGAGGTAGATCAGGCCTACCCCACCCAACCCTCCCCTTACAAAGGGGAGGAGGCTAAGCGTTACCGTAATGATCCTGAGATCAAGTGTGATGGTAAGCGGTTCATATTGATAGATGATGATGCAGATATCAGGCTTCGGTGGCGAATGATCGTGCGCGACAATGGCGGCACTGTGATAGGCGAGGCAGATTCATATGAGGGCATGACCTCAAACGGCGGCCTAAATTATGAGGAAGCAGATGTTGCCATAGTGGATTATAACTACGAAGGCTCGGCCAAGACCGGCATAGATGTCATAAGTTATCTGCGCACCAAGGGCATAAAAGAAATCCACATGTGCACCGGCCATGCGCACGACGACGATATCCGCGCCGCCGCCCTCTCCGCCGGCGCTCATTCGGTGATAGCAAAACAATAGTAAAAAATGTTTGACACCTTTTTTATGGAAAGAGGAGGAGTGAATGCGAAGAAACGGCAGGGCACGAACTAGAGTCGTTCCTTTTATCGTCCTTTGCATCTTTTTCCTCAATTCATGCGCTGGTTTATTCGACAAAGGCTCGATACATTCATCAAAAGACGCTCTCGATTTTCCGAAGGCTCCGCTTAGAAACCCGGCCGTCGTCGCATATGTAAATAATCTTGCAAACACGCTTGCCTCACATGAAATGCCGGAACGGATTGGCTTTCAAAAGATCGAAGTCAGAGTCCTTGAGACCTCCAGGATACAGGGTAGCTCGGATTTCTACTCACCGCGAATAGATATCACCCGTGGGATGCTAAATGCGCTCACAGATGAGGCCGAACTTGCTGCCCTCTTGGGGCATGAGATCGGCCACAAGGTTTTGCATAAGAAGCAAACGTTTACCGCCAGGAATTATAACACTAAGGATATTGAGTATGCCGATTGGAGTCAAAAAAGAGAAAAAGAGGCGGATGGGTACGGTGCGATGCTTGCCTCCAAGGCCGGATATGATCCCTATGCGCTTGTCGATTATTTTGATCGCCTGTCGAAATTTCAAAAGGGAGGTATCTTTGCATGGCTTGATGAAACGACAGCCACACACAAGGATTTCAGGAACAGGGCGAGAGATCTTAAGAAGTTTTTGGCAAAATCAAGATTGGAACCGGGTCAGGGTGTTAAGCGATCAACGGAATATTCAAAAGCGCTTGCGAACCTAAAGGCTATTTCAACTGGTGACTCGATCAACGAGATAGTGCCAGGCGGTCCACATGCGGCAATAGCCAGGTTGACAGAGATAGAAAATGAGCTCTTAGACCATAAACGCGATGGAACATTGTTATCTGCCGAACGGTTCATGGAGATCATGGAGGAGTTGTCTGGCCTTACAAAGTTTTACGACCTTGAATCGCATGCCAACTTCATGAAGGAGATTTTGAGCCAGGACTCGCCGCTTTGGGACAGCGAAGTCCTTGCAAAAAAGATATCGGACATATTGATCTTGATAAGCGGGCTTGGCGTCGGGTTTATACCGATGGTTGGAGACGCGGTTGATCTGCATGAATTCTTAACCGGCAGAGATTATTTTACACAGAGTGAGTTAAGTTTTAGTGAGAGGGTGCTCTCGGCAGCGGGGCTTTTGGCAGGTAGCGGACCTGGATGGAGGAGGGTTGCAAATGCGCTTGACGAGACCCTCGATGACACTAGGTTGGCAAAGAAGCTGGGCAGGAGAACCATAGCTGAAGCTGATGATGCATTAAAACGCAGTAGTGACATTTTTGAAAGTTCGGTAAATGTAAAAAAGAATTGCACAGTTCTTGGACGCTACCCCCGATATATCGAACTAGCAAATGAAATTGGAGCACGGAAATTTGATGTGCCAATGAACGTATGGAATAAAATGACGGCTGCTGAAAAATGGGCAGCAAATCAAAAGTTTTTGGATCGCCTGATTAGACGTGGCGATGAAATAATATTAGCCACTCCAGTAAGAGATATAAAAGACCTGACCGGTTATTTTCGACATGAGTTAGATTATTTGATCCAAAAAGGATATCGGTTAAATATTGATGGGACAAGGATGATAAAACCATGAATCTTCAACGTGTTGTCAGGAATGTTTTACATATTCCACGGAATTTTCGAAAATTGGGTAATATTTCAGTTCATACGTTGCTGAAGGAGGGTGGGTACTTTGAGGTATATTCCCTTGTTTCAGTTGGAGATATCAGGGCATCTCTTATATCAGAACCACAGTGCATAGAAGAATGGTTGCTTTATTCAGAAGACAAGCGTTGCAGTTCCGGATGGTATTTTATGCAAACAGAAAAACATAGCTACATTGTTGGTCATTACCCTTCAGATAATAAGTTAAACGTAACCTATGATGATTCATTAGATGCATGCGCCGACTTTATTAAGAAAGAGATTGAGGATATACGACAAAGTGGTTAAAAGCCGAAGGAGAAATTATATGAATAGATTTATTTCACGTTTCAATGCCGCAGTTTCAGTAGGTATCATAATTATATGCCTTTCTTCGCAGTTGCATGCAGAACAGGCAACTCAATTCAATCCAAAAAAATATCCAACTAATAAATTCGAACTTACACGGGTAAATTATCGCTTTGGAGATATTGACATTGAAGTAATCCATGCAAGGTATAAGCTTGCTGATACAATGGAAGGATACTCTCATAAATACTAATCTGAAGATATAGATTTGCCTTATTGCAGTTCGTGGGCGTTTGTGAGGAAAGGGAAAAAACTGCTCAATAACATTCATCAGGAATCTAGAGATGTCCATGGCGGAATTGGCGGCTTATTTATACCATCCAAACAGCCGTCACCAAATTATTTTCTCATTGTAGTCGGTGAGGATGATCGTGGTGGACGAATTGCGCTGATTAAGAAAAACGGGGATGTAATTGAATTCCCAGGGGGGAATTATTTCGTATCTAAGGATGACAATTTTCTTTTTGCAGATTACTTTAATGAATTTGGTTATAAAGTCATCATTTTTGATTTAAATAAAGATAGGATTTTGTTTAGTAAAGAATTTGAGGAACCCAACATTGATCAATGGTACAAAAAGGGTGAAGAGTTTTTCTTCACTGAATCAGAATGGTTGCAAACAATATCAGGGCATCCTTCTAAAAAACATGGTGTTATTAATGTTGTTGATTTTCAAGGAAATCGGATCGTAAAAAAGGACGTGCCTATCGATTTTCTGTTAACCGCCGATAAGTTTGACAGCGATTTTATTCCCGGTCGTTACAAGAGTTGCAACAGCAAAATGATTGAACAATAGATGATATCCGCGCCGCTGCCCTCTCCGCCGGCGCCGACTCGGTGATTACAAAACAATAAAAAATCCCCGATCCGTTTGGACCGGGGATTTCTTTTTTGTGATTTAAATGCTGCTCGTTAAGCCGCAGTTACGTTTGTTGCCTGCAGACCCTTGGGGCCCTGGGTAACTTCGAACTCGACCGCTTGTCCTTCTTTTACGGTCTTGAAGCCCTCGTTCTGGATCGCAGAGTAATGTACGAATACATCCTCTCCGCCTTCCTCAGGGGCTATGAAGCCAAAGCCCTTTGCATCGTTAAACCACTTTACTGTTCCTCTTTTCCTCTCTGCCATACTGATCCTTCCTTTCCTTCGATCGCCGGCACGCCATCCACGCAAAAAACCGCAAGCCATTAGCATGACCTGCGGTAAACCGTACCATTACGTTGCGTTCTGTACCTGCCTGCTAATCATAAATCTGGCGCGGACCCTATACCATTCTTGGGATGGAGGCAATATAATTATATAGAAATGTGGTACCCAAGCGATAATGTCAGGGTAATTGCCCAAGGGAAAATGTCAGTAGATAATACCTTCTATGGGGTAAACGTAGGAGGTGGAAGGGATGCTACTGACGATGAAGGAAAACAATAGGTTAAAGGTGATGCAGGA
>JBDRBN010000085.1:0-24944 GCA_043822785.1 Pseudomonadota bacterium | reverse complement strand
CTTCCACTAAAGAAGGACGGGGTTTTTATGAATAATGCCTAAATCCAATTATCTAGCAACAAACTCATCGCGGCGATTCTGCCACCAGCAGCTTTCATCATGCTGCGTGCACAGCGGACGCTCTTTGCCGTAGCTTATGGTGGACAAACGGCTAGTCGGGATGCCGAGGTTTGTAAGATACTTTTTAGCCGAATTGGCACGGCGATCGCCGAGAGCGATGTTGTACTCGACGGAGCCGCGCTCGTCGCAGTGACCTTCGATGGTCACGTTGGTGTTCCCGTTTGCGCGCATCCAGTCGGCGTTACCCTTAAGCACAGGTTCATACTCGGGCTTGATGAAAGAGCGATCAAAATCAAAGTGTATGCGCTGCAGCCCTTCTGCTGCCTTTGCCGCCTTCGGCTTCTTCTGCTGTGATGCGCAGCCAAACACCATGAACGCGCACACCACCGCGGCTACTAGAATAGAAATTCTTTTCATGATTCCCCCTCCTTAAAAAGGTTAAATTCGTAATATCGTTAATAATACTTATGTGCTGCTGATTTGGCAAGTTATTGTACAGCACCCTAAAAGTCAAGGGGCCATTTGAGGGGTCGGGGAGCTTTTGCCCGACTCCTCATCCTGAGCGACCGAGCACTCAAGGCATTGAGTGCTCGGGAGTCGAAGGATCCCCTGAGAACCAGCACTTCCTTGTCAGTCCCTTGCGTGTGATATATGCTGCTCTTTCATGAAGCCAAAGCCGCGCATAATCGTTGTTGATCGGTCTGTATTGGCCAGCAACCTCTATGGTCTCCTCTTTGCTCCTCTTGAAGCATCTGTTTTGGCAAGGTGCTGCTTCGAGGATGTTCTTCCCATCTTTCTTCGTAGAGAGAAGATCGATCTTGCGATCATCAACTCAAATGTGTTTGGGAAAAAATTCGAGCAGATATTATCTGCCTTTAAGGCTAACAGTAGCATCAAGACAGTAAAGAAAATATTTCTATGCAGGGAAGCTGATTCAGAAAGCGCCTGGCGAGATGTGCTTTCGAGCCTTAGCAATTCATATGTCATATTGCGTCCATTCCACCCTGACGAGTTTTCTATTATGGTTAAGGATATTCTTTTGGAGACAAACTCATGAAGGAAAGGCGACTCTTCCCGAGAAAGAGCCTTCGAACTAAGGTCGTGTTTGAAGACGAGTTTGGCGATGGGCTCTTCTATGTATGGTCCGAAGATATAAGCGAGGGCGGTATTTTTTTAGCATCAGATATTCCGGTGAAGCTCGGCACCTTCCTGTACCTTTCCTTTGTTCTGCCCACTCACAAGCGACCAATTCGCGTTACGGGCGAGGTAATTCGTTTGTCTGCCCCTGGAGGAATGGGAATTAGATTCGTCGGCCTTTCAGATATCGCACGAAAAAGACTAGAGGATTTTATTAGTGACCAGTAATCAGTGACCAGTAACCAGAGACTGGTAACTGATCACTGGTAACTGGTTACTGGTCTTCTATTTCAACATCAAAGGCTTCGGTCCAGGGAAAGCGGTCGCCTTGTACTTTGGACCAGAAAGGCTTGCCAGCTGACCGCCATGCGTCAACGGCGAGCCCTGTCTCAAATGGTGCATCCTTTGCAGTGATGATGAGCGCGTTGTTCTCTCGAAAGGTTTCAGGCCATGCTTCACCCCAATGCATGTCAAAGAATCGCCACCTGTGCCCACGCAAAACCCTCATGAGGTCTTCCACATAGTGATAGCAAAATCCCTTTTTCTTAGCGCCTGAGTTTATCAGAACGTTATTGATGATAGCAGAAACGGAAACACGGTATTCTTGTGATATATCGTATAGCTTCTGAACTATAGCCTTGGCCAAAGCATCGGCTTCAGCGCCTATATCAGCATCGTCTGGATCGCCATGCAGGCTTTTCAGCTTTGCCTTTAGGTCAAAAGCATACTCCCAGAATGAAGCCGCATACTTAAGTTGAGTAAAGTTGCGGACCATTTTCCTGGCTTTGCGAGAAAGTTTTGCTTTGTAATTTCGACGACGGTTTTCAACGACCCCTATCGGAGCAAGTTTGCGAATCTCTTCGATCTTCGATCTGTATTTTTTTAGGGAAACCTCAGCAGGTGCAGATTGCTCTTCTGCAGACATCCTATAGGCAGGTAATCTATATGCATGCCCAGGCGTTGCAAATGCAACGAGCAGAAGCGTTGTCAAAATGATCGTTGCAGGCTTCATGAAAGGCAAACTCACTATCGTACCTTACGCTCAAGCGAAGCGAGCCTCTTTTCCATATGACCCATGCGCTTGACCAGCTGCTCAATCTCGGCTTTTATTGCAGGCACGCCGGCAATGTTGTTGACTGCAGGCATCACCTTATCGTCCACAAATTCTCTTACATGACTGAACTCGCGTGCACCCCTTGTGACAATCTCTTTTAAAGCTTCTCCGCCTCCCTGAATAATTTCGCGAAATGTCTTGAGGGGTAGAACGTGTGTCTTTCTTTTCTGCTCCTCAAAGATAATCTGCGCAAGCGTCACCGCAGTGAGATCTTCTTTGGTCGTGTTGTCTATGATCTCGACATCTTCGCCCTGCTTGATCATGTCGCTTATATCCTCGAGTGTCACATAGCAAGAATCTGTGGTGTCGTAGAGCTTGCGATTTTGATAACGCTTAATGATCTTTGGATGTGTTTGTGCCATTTTTACCTCCTTTTTGCTCGCGCACGGCCACTAGTCTTCTTTTTGGCTACGCGCTTACGCGGCTTCGCTGGTGCCCTTGCTGTGCGCTGGCTGCGCTTTATGCGCTCGGTCTCTTCCATCTCCCTGCTCAGCGCATCGAAGATGGGAGACACGGCACTCCTAGCAGCCTTGGTTACGCCCGTTGCCCTCACCAGATCCTTGCCCAGCTCATCTGCCACTGAAATGGCCTTGGAAAAAAAACCCACAAGAAGGGATCTTGAGGAAGGCGCTGACATGGTTTCTGCATATGATTTGCAAAAACGAAGCGCACCATCTGCTGCGAGCAGAAGCTCTTTGCCAGCAGTCAATATATGTTCTTTGGTTTCTTCCATGTCTGGCGTTTTTTGCTTCATCGTTTATTCCTCCGAAAGATGCACTCGTGCTCTCTGGCCACCACAATGACAGCGATAATGAAGAGCGTGAGCAATATCTCTTTGATTCCAAAGTTTGCTATGAATTCATTTAATGTAGGCATGATCGCTGCTTACCAGCCTGCGTCATAGATGTCTAGCGGTAAAATGAGAATTGCTATTAATTACAGGGCGTTGTGATTCAGATATGTTTTGGCGCACCCAATTTTGCGTCATCCTTTTATGCTTTTCCCATGTTGCTTGCGCTTGCCCTGCCTGCCCGCCGACGCTTTAGTGGTGGGAGCGAAGTCGAAGGGTTGCTTGCCGCATTGCTTTTCATAAACCGGCCGCTTGAGTAGTAGTTTACCATTGTCTTGTCTTTATCTCGCAAATGGAAATAGAGAAGAATGATGTTCACGTGGGCGATGACAATTAAGAATGCTGCTGCGATTATTAAAGGGATGATTGAGGGAGAGAGCAGATACCACAAAGCACAGATTGACATGGTGTAGCCAGTTGGAACTAGCGCCTTTTTAAACTGTACCTCAATGCCAGAATATGGATGCGAGCCTTTGTACCACCTTCTGGTTGTGCAAAATCGGATAAACGCATAAAGAACAAAAATTAAACCGATAAATACATAGCATGCTGCACTTGCACTGATAGAATAGCAGCGAACCATTGCAAAGATCATGAGAAGGACGCCACACACTTCTGTGATCTTCACGGCAAGGCTGAACCTGTTGAATAAGAGCTTGATCATAACGCGGCTTTCACCCTTTCCATCCTCTCCTTACCTTCGATTGCCCATTTGAGCGTGCGCTTAACAAGTGCGATATGATCATCAATATAACGCGCATCTGCCTTGCCCGTTTTCTTTTCTACATCCAATTTATCTAGAAGCACTGATAGCTTTTGTACAAGATTATTCCTACGAGCCAGCTCCTCACGAGCCAATTTCAGAAGCGCTCGGTCGTTCTTGCAACAAACAGCTGCCCCCGATTGCTCAAGTGCAGCGAGTTTATTAAGTTGTGCATCATCCCCATCATAGGGCTCAAACGGATTCATGCCATCATGATTTGCCTTTGGTTCATTTATGCCAAACCACTCGATGAGGAGCGCAAAGATATCGGGCGGCCTTGCTATGCCGAACGTGCCGTGCGGTACAGTCGGGCCGGCAATCAAAAGCGGCGTGCGCATATCCACGTCCTTTGGTCCGCCGTGATTTCCCTTCTTCACCTTTCTAAAACCATATCTGCCGCGTGTGGTGATAAAGATGTCGCCTGCCCTTCCATCGTGAAAGATCTGCGAAAGATTAATCACCGCATCTGGATATTCTTCGTCTGCAGTCGCCTGCCTCCATGCAAAAGTGGAGTGAGGCAGCCCATTCAACAAGGGCTTTATTTTTGGATTGGATGCATAGCCGAGTGGATCGCCCGATCCATCACCCCTGATGTGACTGCAATAATCTGTAAGCGCTATTGTATAGCATGCGATATCCGCCCACTTGCCATCGCGGTCAAAGATGCGCGCCCTGCGCTCGCCTGCACGCACGATGATTAGGTCGGTGGCATCGAGCTTACTTATGAACTCGATGAGATCCACTGTGTTGCCATCAGTCGTGGGCACCTTTCTTAAAACATCTGGATCGTCGATGGGCTCAAATCCTCCATCATGCCTTACATAAGCGTGCGATGAAACCACCCCGCGGCTTGCCGCATAAAGCGCATAGCCCTTGTTGGGCGGGGGCGAGGACTTGAGCAAAATGCCGCGTTTCTTAAGCGCATCCCTTAAGCGAAAGAGCTTTCCTGTCTCGTGCATGCCGTGATCGGCCGAGATGATGATGTATGTCTTATCGGCGATATTTCGCTTTGCCAAAAGTTTTAAGAAGTCATTCAAAAACACATCAAACTGCTCAAGCACAAAGGCAACCTCTTTGCTGTGCGGACCATACTTGTGACCCATGATGTCTGACGAATACAGCCCAACGAGCGTGTAACGAGGAATTTGATCAGCTGATCTATCGAACAGATCCATCACCTTTTTCATTGCGAGCACATCAACGTTTTCTATGTGCTCTGCAACATATGTGGACCACAGTGCGTTTATCGGAGCTGTCTCAGGATACCTTTCAGCAGCTCCTCTGGAAAAGGGTGAATAGACCGCTGCAGTGGGATACCCCTGAAGCAGCTCAAATATCGTGGTGGGAGGCGCAATCTCCACAACATCGGGATTTGTGAGTGCACGCAGGTTTATGAGATCATCGTTTATCTGCTTATATCCACCAACCGTCAGATAACCAATCACTTTCTCATGCTGACGGTCAAATCTCTCAAGATGGGGTATGCCTGCGTGTCCTGGCCACAAGCCTGAAGTATAGCTTTGGTAAACGCTCGTGGATGTTGTTGGAAATGCAGAAAGGCTATGCGAAAATGTAGCGCCATTTTCCACAAAGAGTTTTTGAACAATGGGCAGCTTCCCTTGTGTGAGTGCACTGTTAAAAGCTTCTTTATTTGTGCCATCGATTATGAAGTGGATCACATAAACGTCTTTGATCTTTTGCTTTTGTGCGTGCGCAGAAAGAGCATAAGCAAAAATCGCTATGGATACTATGCTGTATATGAAAAGACGTCTGACCATATTCGGCTGGCTCTAACACCGCAATTTGTATGCGTCAATGTTTGCAAGGGCCTTGCGCGCACTGCCAATTTTATGTGCATTCTCTAAGAACTGCACAGCCTGCTCATCTGCGTTTGCAAGAAAATGCTCCAACGCTGCTTCCACCAAAGAATCCACCCTTATGGACATGCCCTTTTTCTTTCCAAGAAGCCTTCTCAGAACTTTGATCTTTTTCTTAAGCTCAGACTGGCTGTTAAAACCTTCGCCAGCAAATGGTGTGCCGGGCTTGGGTACAAACGGCGCTATCGTGAGGTCACAAGCAGTACTCCTTTGCGCGCGCGGCGCGTGCTCGCGGACCGTATCAAACACTTTGACGCTAAGCTCAGCTATAGCTCTAATATCGTCGTCTGTCTCTTCAGGCAGACCTATCATATAGTAGAGGCGAAGTCTTGTTATGCCAGCTTTTGCCAAAGCAGCTGCTGCTTTTAATACACCCTCATCTGAAATACCTTTGCCGATCTTGCGGCGAAGCCTAATGGTCCCTGCTTCTATACCCAACGCTATGGACCTGTGGCCTGATTCAAACAAAAGCGCAGCTTTATCATCGTCAACAGCATCCACCCGAACTGATGAAAGCGAAAAAGTTGCACCCTTGGAGTGTATGGCTTGTCCTATTTTTATAAACTCAGGATGCGACATTATATCTGCGCCGATGAGCCCCATTCGCTTTCTATGCACAAGGCCACAGTCTACCATTTCCAAAACAGCGCGCGCGCTTCGCGTGCGCGGCTTTCCGTAGATGACAGGGGTTGCACAAAAGCGGCAGCTTCTAGGGCAACCTCGCTCAACCTCTATCAGATGCATGTTGCCAAAGTGCGCTTCTTTTGAGTGGATTACGGTTTGTGTATGGTATTCGTTTAAATCCTTCACATGCCTTCTTGTTACCTGCTCTGCCCTGTCTATGTTCTCAAAAGTTAATATCCCATCGATATTTGAAAGACATTCCAGAGCCGCGATCTTGCCCTGCCAATTCTCTATTAGCTCGATCAGATCGTTCTCATAAGCCTCTATCTCCCCTAATACCACAGCATCGACTATGCGCATGAGGGGCTTGGGATTTAGCGTTGGAGTTGCGCCGCCTGCAATAATGAGGGGTGCAAAATCATCCCTCTTCTCTGCAATGTGATGGATCTGTGAAGCATGAAGTATTGGCAAGATGCCCAGATAATCGTTCTCAAAGGATATGGTAAAGGCAATCACATCAAAATCACAAAGCGGCCTTTGCGACTCCATCGAGAGGATAGGAGATTTATCTTTGGGCAAAAAGACGCGCTCACAAACTATGCGTTCCCGCCTGTTTAGGAGCTCATAGATCGTATGCACAGCCAAATTTCCCATGCCAAGCTCATAGGCATTGGGATAGACCAAGGCCACAGAGCTCTTACCGCCCCAGTCCTTTTTGATCCAGCCCGTCTCTTGGGAAAGGATTGATTTTATTGATGTCTTAAGCTTCCAGGTCATAGCTTTAAGCATGGAATATACACATCGCTTAAGGGGTTGCAATGCCCGATGCAGCCGACTATGCATTAACGCCCCTATGTCAGTTATTACATGGCTTCAAAAACGCGATATTCTAAAGCGTGCTGATGAGTTGCTTCGCGAGTGCTGCGAACACCTAAATCTGGAAGACAAGTCCTTGGGCAAGAGCAGCCGAGAATGGATAGCGCGCAGGAGGTGGTCGCAAGATTCAAAAGAGATGCGAAGGCTCATCTATCATGCTGCCCTTTGCTCTAAGGGGCCAGTGGTTGAAGCCCATCATTTTCCTCCCAAAACTATACAAGACCATGAAGCGCATGTGGGAGCAAAATTTAACGAGATGTCTCTTGAGGATGCCATAGGGCAAAAGATGTCTCATTTTTTTGAGCAACTGGGTCCGGTAGAAGTGAGCAAGGTTCACAAAACAGTTATCGAACAGGTGGAACGCCCTCTCATCAATAAGTGTCTGGATTGGTCGCAAGGCAATCAACTTAAAGCTGCGAGGGTGTTAGGGATCAATCGCAATACTCTTAGGAAGAAGATGAAGGAGTTGGGCATTGGATAAAAGTAGCAAGCAAGGCCAGTCCCGATTCGGCGTCATTTTTCGAAGAAAAATACAGGCCGAATCGAGGATCCTCGATGCCGCAAACGATTTTTCCTTTGGAAAAATCGTGCGGACATCGGGACAACGCAAACGTGTGTCTGGTTTGTATGCGATAGCCGATAGCCAGTTCAATCCTTTTAGTTCCCTGACAGAACTTGTGCAAAAATATCTTGAGGGTGGATGCAGGATTATTCAGCTGCGCATGAAGTATGGGTCAGAGGCTGATGTCAGAAAGCAAGCTTCAGAGATAATAAAGTTTAAGCAGCGCTATGATTTCACCTTCATCGTAAACGACTATGTTGATGTTGCACTTGAGGTGGGCGCTGATGGCGTGCATGTGGGCGCAAACGATGAACCGATAGAAAACATTGGGGAGCGCGCTGGAAAAAAATTGTTTATCGGATATTCCTCTCATTCTTTGAAAGAGGCGTGTGATGCTGAGAAAAAAAGAGTAAATTACATTGCCTTTGGCGCCATATTTCCAACAAGGACAAAGGGCGAAGGACATCCAGTTCAGGGATTGGCAAGACTTAGACAAGTAACTCAAGCTGTGAGCGTTCCGGTTGTAGCCATAGGAGGCATCGGCCGCAACAACCTACAGGGCGTGATAGATGCAGGAGCAGATGCAGTTGCGATGATCACTTCGCTCTCACTTGCTGACGATATCATCAGCGAGACAAGGTGGTTTATAAAAACTTACGCAAGCAACGCCAGCAAAGCAAGCAACGCGAGAAACGTATAACTACGTTGCTGGCGTTTCTCGCGTGTCTCGCATTTCTCGCAGTTATTTGGATTTGGTTTTTGGAGGGGGTTTAAATGGATTCAAAGAGACAAGTTCTTGCTATAGGCGGTTCAGATCCTTCTGGCGGCGCTGGCGTTCAGGCTGACCTTAAAACCCTTGCTGATATCGGAGTTATCGGCATTTCCGCTATAACCGCTATAACTGCGCAAGATGACGATCAGGTGCTGGCCATTCATCCAACGCCAGCAGATGTGCTGACACAGCAGCTCTCCACCGCATGCAGCGGCAAAGATTTGGCTGCTGTGAAGATCGGAATGGTCGCTACAAAAGCCAATGCCCGCGCAATCGCCTGGTTTCTCAAACACATGGACATCGAACACGTGGTCATAGATCCAATTCTACATTCTTCCTCTGGGGCATCACTTCTTGAAGCAGATGCACTGCCTCTATATCGCCAGCAGCTCTTGCCGCTGGCAACCGTGATAACGCCAAACATACCAGAAGCCTCAGCGCTCGCGGGCATGCAGGTAGCAGGGCTCGATGCTATGCGAAAGGCTGCAGAAATCATACACCGCGACACGATAAAACTAAGGGACAAGATCGAAAAACCCCTTGCCGTGATCGTCAAGGGTGGCCACCTCGAAGGCGATGCAATTGATGTGCTCTTTGATGGTGAAAAATACCATTCCTTTACAGCCTCGCGCATTGCCGGCACATCGCCCCGCGGCACAGGATGTAGGTTTGCCTCTGCTATAGCTGCGCACCTGGCAAAGGGCGAATCACTCATCACCGCCATAAACCGCGCAAAGGATTACATGGCGTGGTATATAGAGAGGGCACGATAATATTCATTATCACGCCCGCTTCCCACGCCCACATCCGCGCCCACTTCCGAGTTCTTGCAAAACAGAACCGGACGCAGGCTCGGAAGCGGAATTTTCATACCGTCACAAATCCCTCAGGTTTCTCAATTTGAAAGCATATCAGACATATCGTTTTGTCATTCCGACTGAGCGAATAGAATGAGCGATTGGAGGAATCTCTTGCAAATACGGGGATTCCTCCACTCCCCTTCGACTCATTTCATTCGCTCAGGGTCGGTCGGAATGACAGAGGGATGGCACACATGTTGCTAGTAATCTAGCATGGTGGCGCAATAAATATAATAGGCCTAAAGGGGGAAACCATGGTCCTTAAAATAGGCGGTTCGGAAGTAGTATTGAAGACGCGCACAAAGATCGGTGGCCATGATGTAGAGGCGCTGGTGGAGTCAACTGATGCATCAGGAAAAAAGCAACTAACCTATTATATTCGCGAAGACGATGGCACAGAGGTAACTCTGCGCGGCAAGAATGAGGCGATCGTTCAGAGGCCAGATGGGACCATAAGGTATTTTAGCAGCACCGATGGCGTTAAGTTTGAGTTTAAGCAAATGCACAGCCTCTCCCCTACAGACAAACCTAAAAACGCAGAAGACCAGGACAAAGCCCTTATCGAAAGCGCTCTTGTCTTGTTCCATAACGCGATGGAATCTCCCGAGGGATTTAAGGAAGTAGAAATTGAAGAGAGCGAATTGGTATAATTACTAGCCAAGTAATCCTCCCCAAACCCCCTTTACAGAATTCGCCTCCAGTGATACGCACAGCCCGTTAAAAAAACGCTGCGCGCTTTTTCGTAGTTCGTAGTTCGTCCAAACCTTTTTGCTCAGGAGGTGAAGTATGCAGGGTGGAAATATCAATCCCTTTAAGATGGCTCAGCAGCAACTGGATGAAGCAGCCAAAATATTAGCCCTTGATCCAGGCACCCACGCAGCACTTCGCGAACCCATGCGCGAGCTGCACGTTTCGCTTCCTGTGCGCATGGACAACGGCACTGTTAAGGTCTTCAAAGGTTTCAGGGTTCAGTATAATGATGCGCGCGGTCCCACAAAAGGCGGAATCCGCTTTCACCCAGACGAGACCATCGATACAGTCCGTGCTCTTGCAGCATGGATGACCTGGAAAACAGCTGTGGTGGACATCCCACTTGGCGGCGGAAAGGGCGGCATCATCTGCAACCCCAAACAGATGAGCCCTAGCGAGCTGGAGCGTTTATCGCGGCAATACATACGTCAGGTAGGACGCATACTGGGCATTGAAAAGGACTGTCCTGCACCTGATGTATATACGACACCTCAGATAATGGCCTGGATGATGGACGAGTATTATTGGCAAAAGGGTTATAATGAGCCCGGCGTCATTACCGGAAAGCCCCTTCCGATAGGCGGCTCAAAGGGTAGAAACGATGCCACAGCAAGGGGCGGCGTATATTGCGTGCGCGAGGCGGGAAAGGTGCTCGGCATCGATGCATCCAAGTCCTCATTTGCAATTCAGGGTTTTGGAAATGCAGGCCAGTATGCAGCAACTCTCATGGGCGAGATACTTGGCGCCAAGAAGCTCGTCGCTGTGTCAGATTCACGCGGCGGCGTGTATAATCCAGACGGAATAAATGCAGCAGAAATAGTAAAATACAAGTTGGAGACAGGCAAGGTCGAGAAATTTCCTGGCACAAAGCCCATCACAAACGAAGAACTCTTGGAGCTGGATGTCGAGATTCTATTCCCAGCAGCTCTCGAGAATTGCATTACAAAGAAAAACGCAGACAACGTGAAGGCCAAGGTCATAGCAGAGCTTGCCAATGGCCCGACAACACCTGAAGCAGATGAAATTCTACATAAGAAGGGCTGTTATGTAATTCCTGATTTCCTATGCAATGCAGGTGGAGTGACTGTTTCGTATTTCGAGATGGTGCAGAACAGTTATAACTACTATTGGGAGCTGCCTTTGATCCATCAGCGCTTGGATGAAAAGATGACCGCGGCTTTTCACGATGTGCACAAGATGCGCGAACAGCAAAAGGTGCACAGCAGGCTCGCTGCGTATCTAGTTGCAATAAAGAGGGTTGCTGATGCGATGAAGTTGAGGGGGTGGGTATAAAAGCAGGGTATAGGGTATAGGGTTGACATACGGCGGGTTGGGAAATCCCAACCCGCTTTTTTATGCGCGCGGAAAGGGAAAAAACATTAGGAACCAAACCACTAGATATGCTAGAATGGTGCCTATGAATATAAACAGAAGTATTTTCAATAGGTTATATGGTGAAAAATCGGAACCGGAGATATCGATTCTCTTGGGTGCCAGACAAGTTGGAAAGACTACCCTACTGCATCAATTGGAAGCAAAATTCAAAATGGAGGGGGCGTCCACAAGATTTTATGATCTCGAATCGTCTGCAGATTTAGAAGAGTTATCAGGTACAAATAAGGAAGTATTTGAAAAAATCACAGGCAGCGGCGATGTTATATTTATCGACGAATTCCACTATTTAAAAAATGCTTCAAAGATCTTCAAACAAATCTACGATTCAAAATCTAAGATCAAGGTTTATGCATCTGGCTCGTCATCTCTAGAAATTCATAAGCATTTGAAAGAAAGCCTTGCAGGTCGTTTCAGAAAGACAATGATCTACCCGCTTTCAATGGAAGAATCGAAACAAATACCAAAAGAAGATTTGCGTGAATTTTTAAAATGGGGAGGAATGCCAGGACTCATTCACAGAAAGACCGATGATGATAAAATGAATCTTCTTGAAAATATAGTCAGCACATATGTTACTAAAGACATAAAAGCCTTGATCAAAGAAGAAAACGTCCGCGCTTTTAATTCCATGCTTTATTCCATTGCTCAAAATCAAGGTTCGCTTGCCGTTGCTGCAAACATATCCAGAGATGCTGGCATCAGCGAGTCAACTGTTGCGAATTATCTTGAAATAATGTCTCAAACTTATGTGTGTCACTTGATTCATAGCTATTCTAAAAACCTTGCCAACGAACTCAAGAAGTCCAGAAAATGTTATCTTTTCGATATAGGAATCAGAAATAGTCTTCTCAAGGACTTTAGCTATCCCAACGAGAGGGAAGACAAGGGAACGGTTTACGAGACGTTTGTGCTTTTACACCTGATACAACAGTTAAAACCCAATATGGAGTTGCGTTTTTGGAGAACCAAAAAAGGCGCTGAAGTGGATTTTATATTACTGGTCAACAGACAACCTACCCCCATAGAAGTTAAATCGGATCTGAAGGAAGCATCCATCCCAGCTGGAATGATTTCTTTTATGAACGCTTATCCAAAAATCCTAAGTGCCTATGTTTTCAATAATACCATAAGGCAGGATGTTCATTTCAACGGTCGAACTGTTCACTTCTGTCTCTTTGAAGATATCGTTGATTTTGTGGATAAAAAAATAGCGCCAACGGTTACATAATATATTATGCTAGGCATCTATGTACACATCCCCTTTTGCCTTAAGAAATGTGATTATTGTGATTTCTTTTCAGTTCCGTGTAGTCGTGACGAGATCCCGCAAAAGGAATATCTACAAGCCATAAGCAGGCAGCTTCAGGAAGATGTGTGCCGGCTCAAACTCTCTGGAAAGAAAGTTTCGACCGTCTATTTTGGAGGCGGCACGCCATCGCTTCTTAAGCCAATCTTCTTTAAATCAATAATCGATGCGCTCGCCCATCACTTTGTTCTTTCAGATGAGATTGAAGTGAGCTGCGAGGTCAACCCAGCCACAGTGGATGATAGGTGGTTTGGCGATGCAAGGGAGTGTGGGGTCACAAGGGCATCCATCGGCGTCCAGTCTTTTCATGATAGACTCCTAAGAGAACTGGGCAGGGTGCATTCGTCTGAAGATGCCATGCGCGCCATAGCAGAGGCACAAGATGCCGGGTTCAGAAGCATAAACTGCGATCTGATGTTTGGGATTCCTTCCGAGACCATGGCCGATCTTGAAGAAGATATTCGCACGGCCATGACGTTTCAGCCCGAGCACGTATCAGCATACCAGCTCACAGTAGAGAAAGGCACGCCTTTGGCCGCACGCCTCAAAGACGATCTCATGCAGAGCGAAGAGGATTCTCTTAACCAGATGAGGACAACGGCCAGAATGCTCACCCGCAGCGGATGGAATCGCTACGAAATCTCCAACTTCGCCAAAGCGGGTTTTGAATGCCGTCATAATTTGAACTATTGGAGATACGGCGAATATTTGGGGCTGGGCGCCTGGGCAACCTCATTCGTTCTTTCGACTCACGGCTTTGCAAAGCGGTTTACACAAACGCGCGATGTAAAAAAATATATGGAAGGCGGAGCAGAGCACGCTGAATCCGAGGAAATCAGTCTGCGTACGGCCATGGCCGAGTTTTGTTTTCTAGGCCTGCGCACCACAGAAGGCATATCTCTGAAAACGTTTGAAGAAATATTTAAAACAAAATTCGACGATATGTTCGGCAACATTCAAGATGAACTCATACAAAACGGCCTGGCCGAAAAAAATGATCGGGGGCTAGCGCTTACCCAGCGAGGCATTGAGGTATCCAACCTGGTATTTGAAAAGTTCTTGCCATAAATGATCTTTAAGGCGTAATGTTTAAAATCATATAAAAGGGGGAGCTACACTAGCTGTGAAACTTCAATTCCTGGGCGCCACTGAAACCGTTACTGGCTCAAAATTCCTTTTGACCGAGGGAAAACACTCGTGGCTCATCGAGTGCGGCCTATATCAGGGCCTCAAAGATCTGAGGCTCAGAAACTGGCAATCCTTACCCATAGAGGCAGATGATCTTGAAGCCATAATACTCACCCACGCCCATATCGATCATACAGGCTACCTGCCTCTCATAGTAAAAAACGGCTTTCACGGAGCTGTTTTGGCATCTAAGCCAACGGTTGAGCTATGCAAGATCTTGCTTCCTGATGCAGGTTACATACAAGAGGAAGACGCGAGATTCGCAGCAAAGAAAGGTTTTTCAAAACACAAGAATCCACTTCCTCTCTATACATATGACGATGCTGTTCATTCGCTTAAGTACCTAAAGCCCATTCCAGATCGTACATGGTATGACCTATCAGACAATGTACGCATTATGATGAGGCCTGCAGGGCATATACTTGGCTCTAGGTTTGTAAATGTGTCTGTCAAGGAGCCACACCACAAGTTCAATATAATGTTTGCCGGAGACATCGGCAGCTATGATGCACTCATCTCTGTTGATCCGGGCGCAGTCAAGTCGGTGAATTATCTTGTTCTCGAATCAACCTATGGTGACAGGCTTCATCCTGATGAGGATGTACTCGATCGCTTTGAAAAGATCATAAACCGAACCGTGGCTCGCAATGGAAAGGTGATCATACCCACTTTTGCTGTAGGGAGGTCACAGGAAGTATTATATGTACTTAAAAAACTCGAGGAGCAAGGCAGGCTGGCGCCTGTTCCCATCTACCTCAACAGCCCCATGGCTATCGATGCCACAAACATCTACATAAAGTTCGCCAGCGAGCATAACTTCTTCGACAACGTAGAGCAGCCAAAACAGGCCTTTCATCCTTCGCGGCTCATTCAGGTACAAGACCCCGAAGAATCAAAAAAGCTCAACCATCTTAAGGAACCAGCTATCATCATCTCCTCTTCAGGCATGATGACCGGCGGCAGAATTCTTCACCACCTAAAGGCCTATTTACCAGATCCTAACTCAACGCTTGTCGTGACAGGCTTTCAGGCCATGGGAACCCGCGGCCGCGCAATACTTGACGGCGCAAAGGCAATAAAAATTCACGGCATGCCTGTAACCGTAAGTGCAGAACTGGAGTTTATCGAGTCATTATCAGCTCATGCGGATTATAATGATATCATCAGGTGGCTCAAAGGGTTTAAAGAGGCTCCAAAAACAACCTTTCTGGTTCACGGTGAGCAAAAAGCCTGTGCAGCAATGCAAGAGCACATAAAAGAGGAGTTGGGCTGGAACGTGATGATCCCCAAGTATCTTGAAAAATTTGAGCTGTAAATCAATCCTTGAAGAATCCTTCCAAGTTTCGTACATGGTCATATTCATAGGTTTGTCATCCCGAGCAACATCGAGGGATCTCTTGGAATCATGGGGATTCCTCCGCTCCCTCGCTTCGCTCGGTCGGTCGGAATAACAAAGATGAAGCACATTAACATCTCATTTGCTGTAGTCGCTTCCATCGTCCTGGCTGCCCTAACTTGTGCTGCACAAGAGCAGACAGCGGCCAGCGAGCCAACTGATCCAGTAAGCGCTAATATCGAAAAATTGATCGGGCGAAAAAGGTCAGATGAGCTTAAGCGCTTTTATGAAGAACGCAATTTTGCCCCAGCGTGGAGCAAAAGCGAGCAAACAAACAATGATGCCAAAGAGCTCATTAAGGCGATAGGGGCATCAGAGGAGCATGGCCTTAATCCAAATCTCTATCACAAGAATGCTATAGATCAGCTCAAAATTAGCATGGACAGTGCGGGTGATGAGCAAAAACGCAGGTTTCTTGCAGAGCAAGATATACTCATGACCGATGCCTTTTTCACCCTGTCATCTCATCTGGACTCGGGTCTTACAAATCCTTATTTTTCAAATGCCAATCAGCGCAAACCCGAGTCAAACACCGACTTGGTAGCTGTGCTGAACATGGCACTGCAAGCACACGATGTTGCAGATGCCTTAAATCGTCTCGCCCCTCAGACAGAGGAATACAAGCGTCTAAAAGAGGCTCTTCCAAAAATGCAGGAGATTGCCGCAAGGGGTTCCTGGCCTACAGTTCCTCCAGGAGAAAAAATTGAACCAGGCAACACAAATCAAAGGATTATAGCCGTAAGAAGAAGGTTTGAGGCTACTGGTTTTTTAAAACCTCCGGTTCAGACAGCAGCCAAAACCAAGGCTCAGATAAACGAAGAAATGATGGCAACGCAAGACGAGCCTGGCGAGGATTATTATGACGAAAAGCTTAAAGAGGCTATGATCCGCTTCCAGGAAAAGTTCGGGCTTATGCCAGATGGCGTTATTGGAAAGCGAACAGTTCAGATGTTAAGCACGCAGCCTGATTGGCACGTGTGCCAGATAAAGATAAACTTGGACCGTATGCGCGCACTTGATGAATTGCTCTCCAAAGACAGATACGCTCTTGTCAACCTGCCGGATTTCACGCTCAAGATCGTTGATGACAGCCAGGAAGTCATGAAGATGAAGGTGATAGTTGGAAGAGTGGATCGCAAGTCCCCTCTCATGTCTGACATGATTCGATTTATCGTATTTAGCCCAAAATGGCACGTGCCCACATCCATAGCTGTAAAGGACAAGCTGCCTAAGATAAAGGAGGATCCATCGTTTATCCGCAGGCAGGGCATGAAAGTCTATACTACCGGACCAACAGGCATAGAAGAAATCGATCCGGAAAATGTGGATTGGGAATCGGTCGATGCGCAAAACTTCACATACCGGATCGTACAAGCATCAGGCGATGCAAACGCGCTTGGAAGAGTTAAGTTCATGTTTCCCAATCGCCATGACGTATATCTGCACGACACTCCCACAAAATATCTATTCAACAGGTGCCAGCGCACTTACAGCTCTGGTTGCATCCGCATAGCTGACCCCATAGGCTTTGCTAAATTTCTTTTAAAAGACAAGGAAGAGTGGGACAGCGAGCGAATCGACAGCTCTATGAAGCGCGCAACGCCTCTGTTTGTCAATTTGGATGAGCACCTTCCGATTTACATCCTGTATCTCACCGCCTGGGCCGATGAAGAAGGCAACCCTGTGTTCAGGCAAGACGTTTATGGCTTTGATCAAAAGCTCTCCAAACAGTTCTGCACGCCATGATATTGCGTTGCTTGCGTTGCTGGCATTTTTTTAATTAACATTCTCTTGATTATACGCCGCATTGCATGATAAAAATTGATACAATGTCATCTTCTCCCCGCAAATTGCTCGCAAGAACGCTTCGTGATGTTACAACAGTCAATGCAGATGATCTGCGCTCACCACCTCCTCCTTTATTTCTTGATGTTGCAGAACATAAAGACCATTCAGCAGATCCTGCGACATGTCAGGTCATATGCGTGGCCAGCGGAAAAGGCGGCACAGGCAAGACCATCGTCTCCACAAACCTTGCTGTTGCGCTCTCACGAAAGGGCCTCGATGTCATCCTGCTGGATGCGGATCTCGGACTTGCAAATGCCCACCTTCTGCTCGGCACCCATCCTTCTCACGATATCTCGTCAGTAGTCAGCGGCACAAAGACTATGGATGAAATAATCGTGGAATGTCCATCAGGCATTAAGCTCATAGCAGGCGGCTCTGGCTTAAGCGAGCTCTCCGATCTTAACGAATGGCAGTTCCGCCATCTGGCTTCGCAGCTTAAATGCTGCGAGGAAAAGGCCGATATCATAATAGTGGATCTGGCAGCGGGAATAAGCCCACAGGTGTTGAGATTTCTCATGAATGCACACGACGTCATAATAGTGACTACTCCTGATGTCACAGCACAGCTTGATGCGTACGCGACAATTAAGGTCATGACCAGATCGCGAGCTGATGTGGCAATAAAGGTCATAATAAACCGCGTACGAAACGAAGATGAGGCCGTCTCTACCTACAAGAAGCTAAGCACTGTAGTCCACAACCGCTTGGTCAGAGTTAATCTTTCGCTTTTAGATTGGCTTCCGCACAATTGGTATATTCAAAACTCCGTGCATATGCGTAAACCAGTGCTTGATCTTCATCCCAAGAGCTTTGTCACCAGGTCCTTTTTCAAAATGGCGGATAATCTAAAGGAAGAACATCTAAAATGGAAGCGTAAGGATAAACCACAAGCATCATTTTCGCAGATGCTAGGGCATATCAACTTTTAATGAGATGATATGAAGCTCATAAGTCCAAAAACCATGGATGATAAGCGCGAGCAAGCTTATCAGCTTTGCCTTGGCACATCTAGCGTTGAGCTGAATCATGAGCAGGCCATAAACACGATTGCCGAGAATATATCCACAATAGAAAAGGGCGTAAAAATAATTGGCAGAGGGCTGCCAATCAGAAAAATGGGTATATTGGATCTGATGGGTGAAGACTTGCAGGGCAGGCCTATTCTCATCGGGCTTTGCAAAATGCTAAATCCAAACGAGCTGTGCAGGGCTGTAGCTCGCTCAGACTGGGCAGTTGAAAATCTTGAGCTTATTGAACATATCTACTCAAGAAATCTATTGCCCCAAGTGAGGACATGGCAGCTTACTGAAGAAATAGATCCTGATGTCTTATCAATCATCCCCCACATAAATACGAATGCCTGCGAAATTTTTACGTGTAAAGGCATTGATCTAGCAAAAGATCTATGGCTAGTAGTGCGCAAGTTTGAGCCAAAAGTCAGCTCCTGTGAACGTTTTAAAATCCATGAAACTCCAAAAAATAGATCAGGGCACCTCCATTCTGTTTTAACCAAAGAAGAAATAGATGATTTTTTTGATGTTTCGGAGTATGGAGAAGAGGTAACGTTTAGTGGAAATTAGCTGAGGGGTCGTGGTGTTTCGACCCCCCATCGGAGAATTCCTCGATGGGTCAGTTAGCCAACAAAGGGGGCTATTATGTACACTATAGCTGTAGCCAATCAGAAGGGTGGGTCTGGCAAGACCACAACCGCAGTCAACCTTGCGGCGTGCCTTTCTATGAAGGGCTGCCGTGCGCTACTAGTTGATATGGATCCGCAAGCCCAAGCCTCTGCCTGCCTTAGAATTGAAGAGCGCTTTCCCAAGGGCAGCGTGTTCGATGCCATACTGGAAACGAGGTGTCCAAAACCCTTGGAAGAACTCTATGTCCCAATAGGAAGAGGCCTCACCCTTCTTCCTTCTGAGTGTATAACCGTTGATGATGAGCAAGCACTAATTTCCCAAACGAATCGCGATACAAGGCTTAGCGCAATCCTTGCTCAAGCTAAGAATGACTATGACTTTGCTATTATAGACTGTCCACCCACCCTAGGGGTGCTAACACAAAATGCGCTCATGGCTTCAAATGCCGTACTCCTCACCGTAGAAACCAGCTTCTTGGCGCTTCATGGCGTTGGAAAATTGCTCGAGTTGATTCAAGAAGTACGCCATACGCATGCTATAAGGGTGTTTGCGGTAGCCACCATGTTCGATGGCCGCACTTCCTTCTCGAAAGAAGTGATAACCGACATGCGAAGTTATTTTGAAGACATGATGCTAAGCACTGTCATTCGTTGTAATGTGCGGCTTAAAGAAAGCACCAGCCACGGAGAACCGATCTTCACCTATTCCAGATCCTCGCACGGTGCTGAAGATTATAAAGCCATGACCGATGAACTATTAGAAAGGATCGTTCAGGAAATCAAAGATCTTAACAGCATAACGCAAACGACCATGGACAACATTACCCACATATGAAAATCAGGAGGTAAGGAGATGGCCAACGAAAAGATAACAACCAAGCTAGAAAGAAGAAGGGTTTCCCGCTGCGCCGAAGTTCCTGTCAAAAACCTCAATGCAGAGACGCTAAAGCAACAACTAAACACCTGGCTCGATAACCGCACTTGTTGGAACCACGAAGACTGGCTCACGCTCCTGGGTGACTTAAGGGAGAGGGGTTATAGCGATCTCATCGATACGCCTAAGGGTCAAGAGGTTATCGGCCGGTATCTGGAACACAACAAAAAGTGCGCATCTTGTTAAAAAATTTCTGCGATCCTTCGACTTCGCCGAGCGCTCAACAAGTTGAGTGCTCGACTTCGCTCAGGATGAGGGCTCGAAACAACCCGACCCCTCACTTTGCCCTGGCTTTTATGATATGAATTTCGACCCTGCGGTTCTTAGCGCGATTTGCAGCAGTGTCGTTAGGAACCAAAGGTTTTGTTCTGCCATATCCAATGGTGCGCATTCTGTCTGCAGAAATGCCCTTCGTCAAAAAGTATTTATAAACTGCATTTGCCCTGCGCTCGGATAGATTTTGGTTGTAAGCGTCGCTGCCTACGATATCGCAATGCCCTTCAATGGATATGTCGAGGGTCTTGTCCTTGCTAAGAAGCGCCACATCCTCATCAAGGATCTTTTTACCCGCTGGCTTTACCACATACTTATCAAAGTCAAAGTGCACGCCCTCGAGCGTGTCTATCTTTATGGTCTTGCCGCAGTCTGCGCAGCGTGCTCCAGTGCAGCTTACGCTAAGTGGCGCGAGCAAAACGATAAGAACAAAAGCCATTACTATGTTGTGGATTCTCATGGTGTTTATCTCCTTATATTGGACTGTAACTGCCACTACAGGCCGCAAAAAGCAAGACTGATCTCTGATCTCTGGTCACTGAATAAGTTTTTCCTTCATAATCGCCAGGATCTCTCTATCCATAGATGTCATGCCACGGGTGGATATGCGCCCTAGGTTCTTTAGCGACGCAACACCATTTTCCCCGACTATACCGTCACAAGGCGGAATACCTACCCCGCTCATGGCCAGAGATGATGATCGAAAAGCTGCATCCACCGCAGTCATGGTCTTGAGCGCGCAACCGATTTTTGCACCATCGCAGATCATACCGCTCACATTGCCCACCATGTTATTTATCGCTAAAGAGATCTGCTCTGTTCCGCCATTTTCCAAAAGCACGAGCCCTGCAGAAAGACCAATGCCTGCTGCATTGGAGCACCCACATACCGCAGACAGCGTGCCCAGGTGATGGGTGGTGGCAGAAGTTACAAGACAAGCCAATGCCAAAGCCTCCTCCACAACCCTTTTAGGAATACCCTTTGACTCCCCCCACATGGCTAAAGGAAGCGATGCGGTTATGCCTTTGTTGCCGCTGCCAGCCAAGGTCATGACAGGATATTCCTCACCCCACATGCGGGCATAGACTGCTGCACAAACATAAGCTGAAATACGGCTAAGCATATCGCGCGATGTAAGTTCCACAAAGCGCTTCGGAAAAAGCGTTAAACCGTGCTCTGCTATGCTCAGATTCATCTCAATGCCTTCAGAAAGCCTTTGCCTATCATCGCTAGAGATGCCCTTTGCCATGTCTATCATGTCATAGAGCGGCATCTGGGCTACCAGCCTGCGCGCATCCATCTTTTCATGCTCAGTGCTGCGCTCCTTTTCAAACAGCACTTCTTCATCCTTCTCGATGAGCACGATGTTTGTGTGATCCTGCTCGATGACAGTTCTGGCGCTGCCAGACATTCCCTTAACAATGCAGTCGATAAAGAGTTCGTTTTTTTCAACATCGACTTCAACAGATATCCTTTTTTCATCAATGAGCTTTTGGGCTTTGTTTATTATTTCAGGCGTGACCTGACCAAAGCACTGCAAACCAGGGGAAGTAGAAGGAAGATAGGCACCAATGGCCAGCGCCCAAAGAATACCGGTACGGTGCTCGCTGTGAGGAATACCCACTGCATAGCAGTTTTTGTATATGCGCGGATCACAAGTGAGCGAAATTGAAACAAGTGACCCCTCAAGCTTCCCAGCTGCAGTTGCAGCTGCCAGCGCGATGGACGCAGGCTCAGTGCAACCTAGTGCTGGAACCCATTCCTTTGCCAGATATTCGGTGATATCCATATTGCGCCTCCAATAACGTTTCTCACAACCTGCTTAAAGCAAGGTGCCCAAGGTGACAAGCATTCTCTTTATCCTAAATTTTCTTGTATTTATGGCTTCCCTGGGGCAATAAGTCGGTCTTTGGAGGTGGACATGAAGAAAACGCTTATCGTCGTTTTGTTAATAGCACTTAGTGCTGTATCCAACATCGCATTAGGATCTGTTGCTACGGAGGATACCATGACAGTCAAAAAACAGCTGGCAAAGTTTGCGCCTGTTAATGTCGAGTTGCCCAGCAAACTTCTCACCGCACGGCAGAAAAAGTTAGTGGATGAGCTGGTGGCTGCCGCAAAAATCATGGATCAGATCTTTCTGCGCCAGGTCTATGAAGAAAACGCAGTGCTTGAGGATGAGCTTAAGAAAAACAGCAACAAGGCTCCTTATGTTTACGAATACTTCACTATAAACTTTGGCCCGTTTGATAGGTTAAATCATAATGAACCCTTTGTTAAGGGCGTTGGCGCCAAGCCTGCCGGAGCTACCTTCTATCCTACAGACATGACCAAAAAGGAATTCACGAATTGGCTTAAGAAGCATCCGTCGGACCGCGAAGCATTTGAAAGCAATTTCACGGTGATCCGTCGCGACGGCAAATCCCTTAAGGCCATACCATATTCGCAGCAATATGCTGAATTATTGACCAAGGCCGCAGATCATCTCAATAAGGCCGCCAAGCTCGCAACAAACAAAACATTGAAAAAGTATCTTAAGAGTCGGGCAAAAGCATTTCTGTCCAACGATTATTATGAAAGCGACGTGGATTGGGTGCGCCTTAAGGATCACGCCATCGAAGTCGTGATAGGCCCTTATGAAGTTTATGAGGACAACCTCTTTGGCTATAAGGCTGCGTTTGAAGCTTTTGTAACACGAGTGGATCCTGCTGAGAGCAAACGCTTGGCAAAAGTGGTGGCATACCTTGATGATCTCGAGAAGAACCTCCCCATAGATGATAAGTACAAAGGAATCGGCCGCAGCCTCAGCTCGCCCATAGTGGTGGCTCAGCTTATATATTCCGCAGGCGATACAAAGGCCGGCGTGCAGACGCTCGCGTTCAATCTTCCTAACGATGAGCGCATACGCGAACAAGAGGGCAGCAAAAAGGTAATGCTCAAGAACGTGCAAAAAGCCAAGTTTGAAAAGATCCTCGTGCCTATCGCTCAGAAACTCATGAACAAGGATGATGCGGCTGATGTAGACTTTGAGGCATTCTTTGCCCACACGCTTCTGCACGAGGTCTCGCACGGCATAGGACCTGGAAAAATAAATAAAGGCGGAGAAGAGACGACCGTCAATAAAGAGCTAAAGGAGCTCTATTCAGTTATCGAAGAATGCAAGGCCGATACGTTAAGCGCCTATAATGCAGTTTATCTTACGGACAAGGGACTGTACCCGAAAAACTTTCTCGTCAATGCGTGGCCCACATATCTTGCAGGGCTATTTAGGTCTGTGCGCTTTGGCATAAGCGAGGCGCACGGTGGAAGTAATGCCATACAGTTTAACTATCTGCTGGAAAAAGGCGCAATCACTTATGACGAGAACACCTGGCTATTCGGTGTAAATCGCGCAAAGATCCAACAGGCCATAACTGATCTTGCATCTGATCTCTTACTCATCGAAGCGCAAGGCGACTATGATGCAGCAAAAAGTTTCGTGAAAAAGTATCGCACAACACCGGCATCGCTAAAAGCCGGTCTTGAAAAACTCTCCGATGTGCCGGTGGATATAAAGCCGATCTATGCTTATAAATAATAGTTTATTAGCATAAGGACGTAGGACTATCGCAGCCTGCTGGCGAAATCGGGGGCCCCAAGCCGACCTATAAGAAAATTTACACGCGCAAACATGAAATGATATATATTCATAATAATATCATATAGTTATAAAAGATATTTCACTAGCAACTTTCTCTGCAATCCACCGATAAGTGAATCAATCGGAGTGATTCATGAATGTTGCAGTTAATGCAATAGGTCAACTTACTTTACCGCAACTGCCAGGTGCCTTTTATAGACTTGCACAAAACTGGGGAGTCCGGTTTCTTCCAATTGGCATACAAACAATATATGACGTCCAGGGTGTGCCAAAATCATTGGATATCGAATGGTCAAACGATGAAGATGCGTTTTTTCAACCAAAGGCAGTACAGACAATACTCCATGTTCCACCGCTAGATCGGTTTGAGAAATACGATCCTAATGCAATGGCAGGAGTTAGAAAATTCCTCTCTCACGAAAAAGCACCGAAGGGGAAAACTGAGGATGGAAGACTGCCTTTTCGACTTGCCTATTTCGTATTTCAGAGTTTGGTGCAAAAAGCTCATACCGAGGCGCAAACCTGGGCACGTGGATGTGGATTTGATCCTAAAAAAATATATGAATTAGGGAAAAGCGCTTTTGACAATAGAGCCTTAGAGTTTTACGATGGTCTCATACTGAGCTTCATCTTCATGTTTAGCATGAATAATTCTCCAGCCATCTACTTCCTCAGACGCCTCTTTGAAGATAATCATGACAAAGCAGTTCTTAAGGAGCCAAATTTTTATGAGCCAGATCTAAAGGCCCTTTTGCACGATGTTGCCTTTGCCCTGCGATTCATCGAGGAAAAAGAATTATCTCCTCTAAAAGAGGACTATACTCGCCCATTTGATCCTTGGGAAATTTGGTGCAACGTACCTTCTAAGGTAGTTCAAAACTGGCAGGAAGCAATGCCTGAACATCCAGATATATACGATATTATAAGAATATATAAGGGCCACTGCTGTCGCGTTAGAGGTGTTAACTGGTTGAAATATAAGAATTCATTTTTCTCATGTCTAGGTGTCATTGCGAGGAGCGTTTAGCGACGAAGCAATCTCCCGCAAACAGAGGTTATAAGGGGATTGCTTCGCTTTGC
>JBDRBN010000084.1:0-4223 GCA_043822785.1 Pseudomonadota bacterium | reverse complement strand
CTAGGTGTCATTGCGAGGAGCGTTTAGCGACGAAGCAATCTCCCGCAAACACAGGTTATAAGGGGATTGCTTCGCTTTGCTCGCAATGACATCCATGAAAAACAAGCAGTTCTAACGCGACAGCAGTGGAAATTAGATATTAGATTTTTTCAGGTGGTAAGATGCTTAAAAATACAAATATACAGTTCGTAAAATATAGATATGTATTTATGGCTATATCGATCTTCTTATTCGTAGCTTCGATATTTGTCATATGGACCAAGGGTTTTAACTATGGGATTGATTTTGAGGGTGGCGCTAAACTTGCATATCAGTTTGTCCAGCCTGTGAGCGAAGGGGAGGTGCGCAGAGCACTGTCTGATACACCATATGCAGGTGCGAGCGTGATTCGTTTTGGCGAGAAAAAAGAAAATCGCATCTCCATTAAGATATCGCTTCCTGAAGAACACGCGAGAATCGGCGAAACCATAACAGCTACGTTAGTAAAAAGCTTTGGTCAGGGCCAGGTCGAACTGGAAAAGGAGGAGGCGGTAGGACCAAAGGTGGGTAAGGAGATGCGCAAGAAAGCGATTCTCACCATCATCTTCTCATGGGCCATGATGCTCATCTACATCGGATACCGGTTTGACTTTCTGTTTAGCCCGGGCGCCGTGTTATCGCTGATACACGATACTATTATCACGATGGGAATCTTTGCACTTCTTGGCAAGGAGGTTGATCTCACGATCTTGGCTGCGATCCTAACGCTCATCGGTTTTTCGATCAACGATACCATAGTTGTCTACGACAGAATCAGAGAGAACAAGAGCCGCGTAAGCTCGACCACGATCAAGAACGTGGTCAACGAAGCCATCAACTCCACGCTCTCGCGCACCATGATCACATCCCTCACGCTGCTCTTTGTGGTAGTGGTTTTGTTTTTCAAGGGTGGCGGCACGCTTCACAACTTTGCTTTTATGATGATAGTGGGCGTTATAATCGGCACATATTCCTCTGTGTTCATAGCAGCTCCAATCTATATTGGCCTATATGACCTGTGGCCTGATATCCGAAAGCTTTGGGTAAAAAAATAGCGAGAAACGCGAGACACGCAAGCAACGCCAGCAACGTTTTAGATTATCAAGTGAACATATCCTTTACATCAAACAATTGGTATCTCAGGGAATGTGACAAGAAGATCGTGGAAGAGCTTTCGCGGTCTTTATCGATCACTAAGACAACTGCTCGCGTATTAGCAAATAGAGGGATATCCGATCCTGAGAATGCGTTCAAATATCTGAATCCCAATCTTTCAGACATACCCGACCCGTTTACCCTTCCCGATATGAAAATTGCGGTTGGGCGAATTGCTTTGGCTTTAAATAAGGATGAGCGCATAGGCATATTCGGCGACTATGATGTCGATGGAGTCACGGCAACTGCGCTTCTAGCGAGCTTTCTGAGCTCGCTCGGACACAAACCCTATGTCTTGCTTCCCGATAGGCTCGAGCGCGGATACGGATTGAATTGCGATGCGATCGATAAGTTCAAGGGACAAGGCGTAGGCCTTATCATCACGGTGGACAATGGAATAAGGGCGACCGAGGCGGTGGCGAGGGCGCGCGAGTTTGGCATGGATGTGATCGTCACCGATCACCACATGCCGGAGGACAAACTGCCAAAAGCCTTTGCGCTCGTTGATCCGAAACTCATGAAAGATGAGAACGGCCTTGAAGACCTAAGCGGCTGCGGGGTCGCCTTTATGTTGGCCTTGGCGCTGAGAAGACATTTGCGGGATGCAGGTGCACTTAAAGGGCAAGAGCCCAATCTCAAAGAAGAGCTCGACATAGTAGCGCTGGGCACTATCGCGGACATCATGCCGCTCACCGGCACAAATCGTATCTTCACGGCCTTTGGCCTTTTGGAAATCGCGCGCGCACAAAGGCTTGGCATAAGGGCGCTCATGTCCGTATCGGGCACGGCTTTAGGAAGCATAAGCCCGGGCATGGTGGCGTTTAGGCTTGCTCCCAGGATCAACGCTGCAGGAAGAATCGGCACGGCGTATAGAGCATTGGATCTTCTGCTTACAGATGACGAAGGCAAGGCGTTTGCTATAGCCTTGGAGCTGGATAAGGCAAACCGCAAGCGACAGAGCCTTGAGGAAAAGGCGCTGAGTCAGGCGCATAGCATGCTGAAGAGCGCGCCCGGCATCATGGACGGCATTGTCGTGCATGGGGACGATTGGCACGTGGGCATCATCGGAATCGTAGCCGCAAAGCTTGCCGAGATATACGAACGCCCGGCCGTCGTGATCACTCGAAGCACGAATCCCCCCAGGGGTTCTGCGCGCACGGGCGGCAATATCGATCTGCTCAAGGCCCTGGCGCCTTGCTCGGATATCCTTTTGCAGTACGGAGGACACACGCAGGCTGCCGGCCTTTCTATAGAGGCTTCGAACATTCCTGTTTTTGAGAAAAGTTTTTCCCAGGCGTGCAAAGAGCTGGGCGATGGCACGACATTACGGCATCTAAAAATAGACTCTTATGTAAAGCCGTCTGAAATTGCGCCAGAGCTGATGGATGAGCTTGAAAGATGCGCGCCGTTTGGCATTGGAAACCCCGAGCCTGTTTTGGCGTTTGAATCAGTGCAAATCGTAGATATGAAAACTGTGGGAAACGGACATGTAAAATTGCGAGTCTTGTCAGGAGGCATAAGCTTTGATGCCATAGGCTTTAATATGGCAGACAAGTTTCAAGGCGCGAGCAGTAATATGAGCATTGCCTTTACACCTCAATACAATACGTGGAATGGAAGGACTACGATTCAGTTGAAGGTAAGGGATATACTTATGCGAGACCGGCGAGAAACGTAAGTCCCTCCCCCTTTGTAAGGGGGAGGTTAGGAGGGGGTAGATCTGATGTTCGAAATATCTGTAAAAAAATCATTCTCTGCAAGCCATGCGCTGCATAACGGAGGTATGCTAATAGAAGAGCTTCATGATCATGCGTGGCAGTGCGAGGTAGTAATATCTGCAGATGAGTTGGATAAGGCTGGTGTGGCCGTAGATTTTCGAAAGGTGGATGAGGTTTTTGATCGTGCTATCGAATCCATTGCAGGCAGATCGCTTCATGAAACAAAGGAGTTTGCAAACAAAAGCCCATCTGCAGAGAACGTGGCTGTCTATCTATATACAAAGCTCACACAAGAGCTTGGCAACGACATCATGCGGGTCAGAGTGTGGGAGGATGAGGCGCATAGTGCTACGTATTATGCAACAAAGTGATTCTTAAGTGTCATTGCGAGGCGAAGCCGAAGCAATCCCCGTTATTTGAGGAGATTGCCACGCCTGCTGACGCGGGCTCGCAATGACAAGTCAAAGGTAGATCATGACAAAAGCAATATCGTTATTGTCAGGTGGTTTAGATAGCATTGTGGCAACGGGGCTGGCGATGCACACATACGATGTAACGTGTGCGCTTACGTTCGACTATAGTCAGCGAGCTAATCTGCGAGAGGCTGAAACAGCGGCCAGGTTCTGTGATAAGTTCAGCATCGAGCATCGCATTGTCAAGCTGCCCTGGCTTGCATCGTGGACGAAAACAGCGCTCGTGGATAAGATGGCAAACTTACCAACAGTGTTGCCAGAAGGGCTTGAATCTGAGGCTGAGAATCGGGCTCGCCAGGTCTGGGTTCCGAACAGAAATGGCGCATTTATAGCAATAGCTGCATCGCTTGCTGAATTCCTTGGGGCAGGCACTATCATCGCCGGATTCAATGCTGAGGAAGCTGCGACCTTTCCGGATAATTCTGCTGAGTTCGTTAATGCAACAAACGCAGCGCTGGCGCTTTCTACGTTAAACAAAGTTAGACTCGAAAGTCCTACTTTGCACATGACCAAGACCGAGATCGCAAAGGGGCTCCTATCGCTTAGACTTGAGCCAGATTCATTTTGGTGCTGCTATGAGGGGGGCGAGAAGCTGTGCGGAGTTTGTGAATCTTGTGCACGTACCATTCGGGCATTTAAGGAAATGAGGGGATGGGAGGCGATAGAGCATCGATTCTAGTTTTCCCCTCCTTTGTAAGGAGGGGAAAGGGGAGGTAGATACATGTCTACCCCCACCAAACCAACCCCATAAAAAGGGGGAGGGAATCCGGGGAGCCAAAAGCAAAAAAAATGGATAGACAAACAAAAAACAAATGACGGCACTCAACTGCGATCTCGTTGGATTAAATATCAAAAAGGT
>JBDRBN010000083.1:0-21023 GCA_043822785.1 Pseudomonadota bacterium | reverse complement strand
CTAGGTGTCATTGCGAGGAGCGTTTAGCGACGAAGCAATCTCCCGCAAACACAGGTTATAAGGGGATTGCTTCGCTTTGCTCGCAATGACATCCATGAAAAACAAGCAGTTCTAACGCGACAGCAGTGGAAATTAGATATTGGAAATTGGATTTACTGCAGGATGAAGGGGCCAGAGGCGGCCCCCGTAGTTTCTGAGGCCGGGCCTGCCCGCCTTTTCTCTGGAAAATGCCCCAGCGAAGTAGTAGGAAATTAACAATCGATGAAACATTTTCATAAAAGAATGTTGGCCATCGGTTTTTTGCTGGCAATGCTCGCCATGTTGGTCTTCATAATCCTTCAATCTTAGGACGGCGGGATACCAGTAAGAAACTGATTCCTACTGGTATGCTTAACTACCAGTAGGAATCAGCTTGTTATTGGTGGTTCACAAATATCAGCCTATCTCCAATAACATCAGGCGGCCGGATTCGTTTTCAGCTAGCGCAGCGCCGCAAGCACATGCTGCGAACGGGATGCCTGAGATGTTTCTCGAGCGGCATCAGGAGGCGCTGTGATCCAAGCCCTAAAGTATAACAGCGCCGGATGAGCAGGCGACGAGGCGGCGAATGAGCCGAGGAGCCGAAGCGAGAGAAACATCTCAGTCATCCCGTTCATGGCAAGTCTGGAGGAGCCGTATCGGGATGGGCGGGAAATTCCAGAACCACAACACTCAATTCCTGCCCTTGGGCCCAGCATGGAATTCTGGGGACGCGAGACTTATTTCAAAATTCTGAAGATACAGAGAGAGTTAAGTGTCGTGACTCTGGAACTCTGCGATTCAAATACTATACGGAATACATGCGGCTGAGATAATGAGCAAAGACGGGATCGGAGAGTCGCCAACCCTTGTCAATTTCCTGCTCTACGATGCCTGCATCGAGAAGCTTTTGAAGCATTTTCCCGACCCCTGACTTGGATATCCTGAGTTCACGTAAAAAATCAGCACCCTGCGGCTCCAAGACGAAGCCCTTGTTGGCCAGGCTTATAAGAAGGGTCTTCTCCCTTTCGCTCATATTGAACAGGCGATAGACGTAGCCCTGTTTCATCTCTACCATGTCGTTCAGGGCCATCTCGACATCCGCGACTTCCAGGGTCTTGCCGGTGCAGCGTTCCTGTATCCATGCACCTAGTTCGCATATGGCGTTCGGTACCTGACACATGCGGTCCAGCAGATAGCGCAGCCCCTCTGGCGTAATTTCGGTTCCGAACGGCTTTAGCCTTTCCGAAAAGTATGGCTTCCACGCTTCGAAGGGGATCGGTTCGAGATGCATCTCGTCGCCGTATTGAAAGAGAGGCGCGTTGGCGTTGCCCAGCATCCTCTCCATCAGGTGTCTCTTGGAGCCCAGTATGAAGACGGACGTCTTGGATAATTTTTGCAAAAAAGAGCGCAGGATCGCTTCCGCCTCGGGGACGAAGGCGATATCCTGAAATTCATCGAATATTAACATCAGCGGTTGCTGCTCTGAAAACTCCACTATGCTGTCCAGCAGAGTGAGTATGTTCTTCCGATCGTCGCCTGACGAAAGGCCGATTCCGACCGACGGGGCTCCTGTCACGGGATCGACGTCGATTCGCATGGAGAGCTTTCGGAAGAGGTCCTTCGCACGTTTCAATAAAATTGAGGGAGAATAAGATTCGGCGAGAGTTTGGCCGAGACCGTGTTCTAGGCGAGCGGCGATCGAATGCAACGACTCCACGCCCATGAAATCAGCGGCGAGGACTAGACGTTTTGGGCGGGCATGCGCAATGGCCGAGCCCACGACGTTCTTGACCAGCGAGGTCTTGCCGTAGCGCCTAGGCGCCAGCAGGATGACCCTCTTGCCGGTCTTTGCCGCAGCTGTCAGGGCCGCGATCTCCTTTTCCCGGTCGCATATATCCTCCTTATCCAGGAGGACGTCGTACTGAAAGATCCTTATCTGTTTTTTGCCCATGGCAACATGGTAGCAAAATCCAAAAGGCCTGTCCACTTTTAGTGGTCCACTAAAAGTGGTCCACGTTTGGTGGACTGATAACAGCCCGTCAGACGGAGCAACGCTCTTTATCGAACCATGCCATAGAGATCGATGTGTTATGTTTTGTAATATATTGTAATATAAGTACTATTTTTATATTTACTAGAATTAATGGTTCGATAGGTTCGGTAATTGATAAATCAATGGTTGCCATCGCCTACATTTTTGCTATGATAATATCGAACCATATGAAAAGTTCGATACAGCACGAATTATTTTACTTTTAATATCAAGCAATTATAAAAAGATTTAATAAAACATGGTTCGATAGGTTCGGTTAATATATGGACACCACGGATATCAGAAAAGAAGTCACGCAACTGCGCAAGAAGCGGGGACGGCTTGTCCAGGTTTCAAACGTGGAATGGTATTCGCTCTTCAAGGATGAGATACGCAACTCCATCGCGATAGAGGGTGTTTTTGCAAACAGAAACGATCTCATCGAAGTTCTCGAGAAGAATAAGCGAACAGATAAGCAAAAAACTGCTGCTATCCTGGGTTACTTCGAATCGGCATCGGCCATCTATGAATATGCGGCCAATCAATACATGGAGGGAGAGTTTTCGCTGCGCATGTCCGATATCAGACAGATCCATACTCTGCTCATGCGCTATGAGAAAGAGATGGGTTTTTATAATGGCGAGCTTGGAGAATTTCGCAACAAGAGAGTGGACGTTACAATGTCGACCTTCACTCCGATCAATGAATTCCATGTCAGGCAAGCCATGGAACTTTTGGTGAAATGGGTCAATCATCATCTGAACAAAAAAACCTATACCCCGGTCAGGCTGGCAGCGATGGCACATGTGTGGTTTGGATCGATCCACCCCTTTCGTGACGGCAACGGACGGTCGGGTAGGATATTGCTGTCGTATTTGTTGATAGGCTGCGGATATATCAACGTTGCAATCAAGGGAGTGTCTAAAAAGGATCGAAATCATTATTACGAATCGCTGGAGAAAGCGGATGACGACTTAGAGTCAATGCACAGACGGATCGAGAATGGCGATAAATTCAAAGTAGCGGACGTGGATAAGCTCATACATAAGAAAAATTTTGACGAGTTTACAGCTATCGTCGTTGAATCGCTTGAGGACTCAGTCTCCCGCCTAAAGGAAATCGATATCGAGCATGTCGACAAAGAAGCCTTATTGCCCCTTAGCGATCTTTCGCACCTCTATAATTATTGCCCGGACTATCTTCGAAACTTAATCAATCGGGGAAAAATAAAGGGACAGAAAAAAGGCAAGACATGGTATGTGCGCGTAAAGGATCTGGCCGATTACATAGAAGAACTGAAGTCGGATTAGGACCTTGGCCTATAACGCTCTGATATCTAAATCATTGTAATGCGCCTTTAGCGGTGTTATGGAAAGTGGACCTACGGAGGGATTTTTATGGCAGAGCAGGCTATCGCAAGGCTTATGGAAAATGATCTTGGGCTGGTGTTTCAAAACCTATCACCGGCAAAGCTCGTTGAGCTTGCTATTGAAAGGGGCGAGGGCACGCTGGCCGCAAATGGCGCTTTGGTAACCCGCACCGGCGAGCGCAGCGGACGTTCTCCCAACGATCGCTTTATAGTAGAGGACAAGTGGGCAAAAAAACACGTAGCTTGGAACAATATAAACAAATCCGTTTCTCAGGAATTATTTGATCGGTTGCTTGCCCATGCTGTTGATTATTTAAAGGATAGAGAGCGGTTTGTGTTCGATGGTTTTGTAGGGGCTGATCCAAAGTATCGCATGCCCCTCAGGGTGATCGCAGAAAAGGCATGGCACGCCCTTTTTTCCACCACGCTCTTCATCCGGCCAACTCCTGAGGAAAAAGCAAAGCTCAACCCGGAGTTTACGGTCATAGACGCCATGGATCTTGTGCTCGATCCTTTGGAATTTAAAACTCGCTCAAGCACATTTGTGGGAATATCTTTTGAAAAGAAAATTATCCTCATCATCGGCTCAGGCTACGGAGGCGAGATAAAGAAGTCGATATTTACGGTTATGAACGCGCTTCTGCCGGATAAAAAAGTCTTTCCCATGCACTGTTCTGCCAACGTGGGAACAGGCGGCGATGTAGCGCTCTTCTTTGGTCTCTCAGGCACGGGCAAGACCACGCTCTCGGCAGATCCAAATCGCCGCCTCATAGGCGACGACGAGCACGGCTGGACCGATCACGGCATCTTCAACTTCGAGGGCGGATGCTATGCAAAGGTGATTAGGCTATCTCAAGAAGCCGAGCCCCAGATATATAATGCTATAAGATTCGGCTCTCTTATAGAGAATGTGATCATCGATAGCGATACGCGCATAGCAGATTATGATGCAGACACCATCACCGAGAACACGCGTGCCACTTATCCTGTGGAGCACATTCCCGGATGTGTGATTCCAGGTCTTGGAGATCATCCCAAGAATGTAATCTTTCTCACATGCGATGCGTTTGGCGTTTTGCCTCCCATTGCAAAGCTAACGCCTGAGATGGCCATGTATCATTTTCTTTCAGGATATACTGCCAAGCTGGCGGGCACAGAGGTGGGCATAGACGAACCACAGGCCACGTTCTCCACCTGCTTTGGCGCGCCGTTCATGCCGCTTGCTCCAACCACGTATGCAAAACTTTTGGGCGAGAGGCTGTCGAAGCACGATACCAATTGCTGGCTCGTAAACAGCGGTTGGAGCGGGGGCGCATACGGCAAGGGAACCAGGATGAAGATAGCCATCACCCGCGCGCTTCTCACTGCGGCCCTTGGCGGAAAGTTAAACAACGTAAACTTTACTTCAGATCCTGTGTTCAACGTGCTTGTGCCGGATGCATGTCCTGACGTGCCAAAAGAGGTGCTGGCGCCGCGCAATACATGGGGCGATAAGGATGCCTATGATAAGAGCGCCAGGCATTTGGCAGACCTTTTCCGTAAGAACTTCATGCAGTATGCAGATGCAGCAGGGCAGGACGTGGTTGCAGCAGGCCCTTGCGCTTAAGCGCCAAATACCCTATAGGAGATGTGCATGCGAGGCACTTCTACTGATTATAGCTATTTTTGGTTGCATCGCCTTCAGTCCATAACGGGCATCGTATTTGCCGTAGCCTTTGTCTTGTTTTTTCTTATTCCCTATTCATCTGTTTTCGGGGGTGCTGCAGAGTTCAACAGGTTCATGGCCAAGCTGGGCATGGTACCCATGCTCGGTTGGGCGCAGGTCATATTCATCGCTCTGCCGCTCATCTTTCACGCTGCGCTGGGCCTCATGATCGTGCACGGCTGCCAGATCAACGCCTTCAATTATGGCTATTATCGCAACTGGATGTACGCTCTGCAGAGGGTGGCCGGCATCATACTCATACCCTTTGTCATATATCACGTGTACAAGACCGAGATCGTAATGGCATTCAGCAATACATCCATAGACTTTAGTCTTATGCATGCGTTGCTCTCTCATACCTGGGCAAAAGCATTCTATTGCGCAGGCATAGCGTGTGCGGCGTTTTATATCGGAAACGGCTTTGCTACGCAGCTCACCAGTTGGGGCATAGCTGTGACCAGGCGCGCTAGAAGCGCGGCAACCATAGTAGGTTGGATTATAACTATTGGGCTTGCTGCCTGGGGCTTAAGGCTAGTGTTATATTTTTAATATTCGGACGCGGATGCGGGCGCAGACGGGGGCACTAAATACGGTTTTTATGAAATCAAAATCACCAAAAATAATCGTGATCGGTTCTGGGGTGTCCGGCATGGCTGCTGCCATATCGGCAGTGGAGAGCGGTGCGCATGTTACGCTCATCTCTAGAACGCCGCCATCCAGATCCGCTTCAGCCTGCATACGCGAGGGCATAAGCGCTGCTTTGAATCCCGCGATCGATGATAGTGCGCAAGAACATGCAGCCGATACTATGCGCAGCAGTTGTTTTTTGGCGCATGAGGATGCGGTGAAGAGGATGTGCGAAGCCGCGCCTTCTATAGTTGAACTTTTGGCCAGCATGGGAGTGCTGTTAGACAGGACAAAGGGCGAAAGAAGAATTCGGTTCGGACGTTCTTGCGGTTCCACAAAAAATCGCACGCTTTATTCCGGGCGAGCAACAGGAGCGCGCATACTGTCAGCCTTTACCGGGCAGGCCCTTCGCCACGAGTCGCACGGTAGCATACATCCATTTTTTGGATGGGAATTTTTATCCCTTATCTTGGATGAGAACAGAAGCTGCAAAGGAGTTGTGGCTCAAAATTTAAAAAACATGGAGCTTCGAGCATTTGCTGCAGATGCGGTGATTCTTTGTTCAGGTGGGTATGCCGGCATGTTTGCAAATCACTGCGGCTCTGTTTTGAACGATGGCCATGCAGCCATGGCTTGTTGTGCGCAAGGAGCTGTGTTTTCAAATCCAGAATTCGTGCAAATCCTTCCATTTACCGTGCCTTCATCCGGCAAATGCCGCGCTGTTGTTGATGCAGCCCTTACCGAAGGCGGAAGAATATCTGTTATGCGGGATGGACGGCCCTGGTATTTTCTCAAGGAGTGGTATCCAGATTCAAAGGGTGTGCCTTTCAGGGAACAAGCAACGCGAGCTGTTCTCAAAGCCACCAAAGAAGTTGGTGCAGAAGATTTGGCTGTCACGCTTGATCTTACGCATGTGGATTCTGCTTTCATCGAAGAGCGCTTAACATCCCTTATCGATGTGTGCGATGGCGCATGCGATTTGGATCTTGCTGCGCTTTCCGTCAAGGTAATGCCTGCAGTGGGCTATACCATGGGCGGGCTATGGGTGAAATCAAATCATGCAACAAACATCGACGGACTGTTCGCAGCCGGTTCGTGCGCATGCGCTTATCATGGCGCTGGAGTGCTGGGCGGAAATGAGCTTTTGTCGTCGATCCACGGTGGCATGGTGGCTGGCGCAAGTTCTGTTGATTTTGCACACAACCTTTCAAAGGGAGCAGACGAAGTTTCAGAATCGCTTCTTAAGAAGGCAATTGATCTTGAAGAAGATGCCATAGCCCGCATCTCTATGCAGGACGGAAACGAAAACGCGCACGTCATCGCCTGTCAGCTTGGCCACGTGCTTACCGACTATGCATCTATCGAAAAGAATAATGAAGACTTGGCGCGCGCTGCCGGCAAGATTACAGAGCTGCAAGAGCGCATGAATAAGGCTGCACTTTTAGATCGTGCAGAATGGGCGAACAGTGAGATGTTTTTTATGCGCAGGTTGCGCAATCGCCTGAGGCTGGGCCGCATGATAGTCGATGCTTCGATAGCGCGCGATGAGAGCCGCGGGTCCCATTACAAACCTGCGTTTCCAAAACAGGATGATGACAAGTGGCTCGTGTGTACAAAGGTCTCATGGAATCAAGACGTGCCTGTGCTCGATCATTCAGAGCGAATGCAGGTTGAGGTTTAAATGAACAGAGCGCTTCTTAAGATACGGCGTCAGGATGACCCAGAGGATCTTCCATATTGGGAGATCTTTGAAGTGCCCTATGAGCTAGGCGTTGCTGTTTCATCAGCGCTAACAGCTATAGAACAAAATCCTGTAACAGCCGAGGGCAATCCTACAACGCCTGTTGTGTGGGACTGCTCGTGCAACGAAGGCATCTGCGGTTCATGTACCATGGTCATAAACGGCAAAGCCCGTCAGGCGTGCAAGGTCATGTTAGAGGATTTTGAGGGTCCCATCGTGCTTGAGCCTCTTTCAAAATTTCCTATTGTTCGCGATCTGAAAGTTGACCGCACAAAGATGCTAGATACCTTAAAAAAGCACGAGTGCTGGGTTTGGCTAGATGATCTTAAGGGGAGTGGATTTACCCAGTGCACTGATAAAGATGATCAGGAGAGGACTGCGCGCTTTTTAGATTGCGTATTGTGCGGCGCGTGCAGCGAGGCATGTCCGCAAGTTAACGCGCGCTCTGCATTTACAGGGGCATTTGTGTTCAGCCATGTGGCACACCTGAACGATCATCCCATTGGTAAGCACGGTGCCAAAGGAAGGATCGCAGCTCTCGGCGGCCGCGGTGGTATTGAAGATTGCGCTGGCGCTGAAAACTGCGAGATGGTATGCCCGCGCGGCATTCCATTGGTAGAGGCAGCATCAAAATTGGGCTGGGATACATTGGCGCATTCTGTAAAACGCTTTTTCTGGGGTTAGAAGCCCTGCTTGTCATCGCGAGGAGGCTGAAAGCCGACATGGCGATCCCCGTAAAGCAAGAATATGAAGGAGATTGCTTCGTCGTTGTACTCCTCGCAATGACATTTCCGAGAACTTTTTAGATAAACTGGAGGATATATGAAATATTTAATTAGTATCTTTGGCATCGTCGCAGCAGCTTTTATTATGATCTCTGGCTGTGAGAAGATGCAGACCGAAGGCCCTGCTACAGCAGAGGATGTAAAGGGAGCTGAAACAGCAGAAGGATCATCGCCAGCGGCTTCCACGGCCGTCGCCACCGTAACCGTGGGCGAGATGCCATTTTCAGTAGAGATCGCTCAAACCGATGAGGAAAAAGCGCAAGGGCTTATGGATCGCGAGTCGCTTCCTGAAAACGCAGGCATGTGGTTTGTGTTTAGCCAGCCGGTTCAGGAAGAGTTCTGGATGAAAGACACGCTCATGCCGCTCGATATCGTATTTGTGGGCGAAGATATGAAAGTGGTGCACATCAAAGAAAACGCTGTGCCAAAATCAGTAGAGATGATCTCGTCACCGGTTCCTTTTATGTATGTGCTGGAGATCAATGCAGGCAAGGTGGCTGAGCACGGAATTGAAATCGGTGATGAAGTAAAAAAGAAAATCGGCCCGTAGCTTATTACTTCTTCTTGTTCAGCATCTTTTTAAAGTACGGTTTTTTTCTTGTCATTTTTTTTGACGAAATAGGAAAAAAATACTCCCCACTTGTTTATCCACATTGGTTTTTCTTATATTATTTAATATAAGTTTTATAAGCGCTTATAGTATTTTTGGCGCGGATTAGATAATGCTCTACTTAACTCATCAACGAGTGGGGGGATTATGTTTATATATCGCATGATTTTCAAGAGGGCTAGGTTGTTGTGCCTTGGTACATTGATCATATCTGCTATGCTTGCCACGGTCATGGCCGGTTGCGGAGGAGGCGGATTAAGTATTAGCGGTGTCACTCCATCGGCTGGGCCACCTTCCGGAGGCACAGAAATTACAATCACAGGAAATTATTTTGCTGCAAATTCAACGGTCATGGTGGGTTCTAATGCTGCGACCGATGTTGTTTATGTAGATGATACAACGCTTACAGCAAAAACACCTGCTGGTGATGAGGGGGCCGTAAACGTTTCAGTAATTATACCCACATACGGCCAGACCGCCAGTCTTACCAACGGCTTTACATACAGACTGCCTACTCTCACCGTTAATGTGGTAGATAGCAATGGAGATGCAGTTGAAGGGGCTTTTGTAATGCTTGGGACTGATCCTTCCACTGAATTTCAGGGCACCACAGATGCCAGCGGCCGGATTTCATTCAGCTCTGAAGATTTGGATGATACGCAGACCATTACTGCAAGCAAGAACGGTTATCGCAACTACACAATCTTTGATTTCCAGCAGCCGCAAACAGCGGCCGAAGCCAGCGCAAATAAGACTTACGACTATGACAGTTCAGAGACGTGGGAGGCTAATATCAGGCTCTCACCACTGCAGAGACCACATGGATGGATAAACACATCAATAGATGTGACCACCTGGGGTGATTTGGCAGATAACTGTCCAGGTGGTCCTGGCACAAACCCGTGTGTTTTTAGGTGCGCGTGGATTAATGTGCCAATCGATGATATGACAGCTTCGCTAAACAGCACTGACTGCGAGGCATGCATTGGTCAGTCGCCCATCATGATTCCTGGCATATTTGGTGTTGATACACTCATGGCCCCGGCATTTTTAGATCAGACTAGGGTGACTGCCGCAGCGGGCCTTTTCGACATTAGCAACCCGGGAAACATGACCGCGACATTCTCTAGGTTTGGCATAACCACATTTGCAATTGATTCATCAAACACGGCTGCCAATCCAAAGGATGTGAGCATTCCGCTCACCATTGATATGGGCGATGAGTGGGCTGTGACCATAGACCTGACAAATGCCCAGCCTGCAGATGACGATAGAATTGCCGAGATGCTCCTTGTCAATATACCGCCATATGGAATCGCTGCTATTGGCGCTATGATGGGAATAAATCTAGGGGGTACCGAGATCAGCGAGTTCGCATATCGTTTTCCAGGGCTGGATCCGGTGGCAGTAGCTGCGAGCCAAGAGATGGCAAATGCAAGCTATGCCACAAGGGGAGAACTTTCGAAGGCCGACGGTACGTACACGGCATATACGAATAGCGCTACAATAATGAATGATACGCAGTTAATGGATATCGATTATCTTCTGCCTGCGCCCCATATAACAACTCCTGTGGATGGTGAACTTTTACCAGGCAGCGACGCAATGGATGTTTCATGGACAGAAGGGGGTGGCACATTTGATTTTACATTAACTTCTGTGGGCTCTCTTTATTTTGATGGGAATGAAACAGAAAATAATTTCGTATGGGATATTCTCGCTCCACAAGGAAGGACCGAGTTTTCGCTGCCGACATTACCTGATGATACACTGCCTGGGCTTGAAACCTGCCAGGTCTATGAAGTCAATGTGGCCTCGTTATCTCTTACTGGATTTGCATATAATGATGGCATGTTTGGCAACTGGATCGACCTTTTTGCTAGCTATCTGCCAGTCCTCGAGTCGGCTGACGCGATTACGGTGTTTACGCCAGGGCAAGACTGCGGTCCTTTGATCTCGGCAGTGGATCCGACTGAAGGAGATCCTGCAGGCGGAGAACAGGTGACAATTGAGGGCATGTTCTTTGGCGATACGCAGGGTGGCAGCACGGTGATGTTTGGAGCCAATGCCGGAAATGTTACTGCATGGTCAAATACCCAGATCACAGTCCAGACACCTGCGGGAGCGGCCGGAACAGTTGTTAAGCTTATCGTTACTGTAGATGGCAAGGCAAGTAACGATGCCTACTTCAGTTATAATAATTAAGTGTCTCAATTTTTAGAGCATGTAACTTCCGATATGGTCTATAACTACGATATATGCTAAAAGCATAATTAGGGACACCAACGAGAGAACAGAACCTACACCCATTAGCTCTGTCTTACAATAAACACGCAACTTTTTATGAGACGAGTCGATAATGATCCGTTATGCGTACACGGATCTTCAGAGACGACATATATAGCGATTCAATGAAAAGCTTAAGCTTGCATACTCTAGCGCCCCTGTGGAAGCCTGCCAGAGGCCCTTATGATCTGTATGATGCAGATGCATCCAAATTTGTAAATTGGGCAGATGCCCAATTTACAGAAGCGTCATTGCATTCGTTTTCTGGATTCGCAGGTTTTAGATCTATCCTCACTCGTAACCCTAATTTAGACTTATCTTCTTCGCGATCAAGTGCTCCAATAGCAGATTACGCAGAAGTATCGGCAATAAATGGCCAAGCCCTGCAATCGGATTTACTCTACAGAATTGCATTTGCGCGCGGTGAGAGAAGTCCTGTGATTAATACTGTCATAGACAGGATGACTGAAAAAACGCTTTCAACACTGCAACATGTGGACGTTAGACTTCCTAATAAGCGTGGAGGTTTTACACATTCGAGGCTTAAGAGTGCCGACTCAGTAAGAGATCTGCTGGAGAGGCGTGCAATGACTAGTTTCACCCTTATGGATATTGTCGAGCTTTTAGACATTGCCTCGCCAATTGTTCCTCTCAAGGTTGCCACTATCGAACCTGATCTTGAAGATAAAGATTCTGTTACGCTCCACCTTTGGGGAGTCTACGATGTGTCAACCCATCCTATGCAAGAGTTGCAGTGTCATCTGAGTGTGGATATTGAGGAAGGACAAACTAACATATCCTACGGTAATATTTATTTGCCACCTGAACTTCGCCACATGTGCCTGGGGGCGCAACACTTGCTCGTCAAGGCACTTTTTGCCAGGCGACATGGCATTGAGGAATGGGAAACCGAGATAAACGATGACGGCATATTTGTATGGCCTAGCATTGGCGCAAAGGTGGACCCTGAAGATCTCAACGAAGTTATTTCTACTCTAAGACAGCTTGTTGAGATGGGCGTTCTCGATGATGTACCGATTAAAGATACAGCAAGTATTATTGATGTAGCAAACTTGAGGATTAATAAATCATCGGTGAAGGATGAGAAGGCCTTGTACCGCTGGCTCAGAGACTGTGCTTGCCTGTCCAGGGTGAAAGCGGAAAGAGTGCTGCAAGAGAATGATCTTCCGGTAGGCATGTCAGCATTGAAAGCAAAACTTATCCGCGCAAACTTTGATCCAGAAGTCATCATTGATAATATTTTAAACGAGCACTTTTCAAGCCGCATCGATACATATGTCAGCAGGATAAAAGCCAGAGAGGGAAATAGCTTTACCGATCATGAGGTAGCTAGTCTCAACCATCGCTTTGTTAAAAGCTATACGAGAGGTCTTATTGAGCGGGAGTTATATAAATCGATTCAGCATGAAAATTCATCCTACGTCTTGAGTGGAGCTATGGACCCGGCATTTGGTTGTCCAGCTATCTATGATAGCACTACATTTTGGAATGCTGGTCTTTTGCTGCCAACGATTTCAAGCGTTGCTTTCGTGTTGCCGAGCGTCGTGCCAGCGTAGCGTTTACTTTTTCTTGTCGATCATCTTTTCGAAGTAGCGGTTGGCTTGCTTGAGATAGGTTTCTTTTGATACGATCTCTGCTGCTGCCTTCTCTTGCGTTTCTTCCGATATCCTGCCTTTTTGCACAAACTCCATTCCACCAGCGCGGATGGCTTTAGTGATAGAGCGCATCTTAAAAGGATGCCTTATTGTGGCAAAGGGTATTACAGGAGCTGCCGGCCGCAGAATAGAGCCAGCAAAAGTGGCGTTAAAGTTTTTGCATATTGCCTTGATGTGACCTATGAGCGGATCAAAGTTATCCAATTCTCCAAAACCGCATGTGGATACTAGAGCAATTTTTTTGGGAGCAGGTCCTGCTGTGGGATGTCGCATATGTCCTTCGCGCGTTTCAAAGTGGGGATCAGCCAGTGGCACCATGCGATCGATACAATTTTTAAGCAGGCCGGTCATGCCATCCACATAGACTGGCGTTGCTAGCACGAGTGCTTCGGCATTATTCATCGCAGCCAGAATCAGCTCCATGTCGTCGTCATGTATGCAGCGGCCAGGCGTTTTGAACCAACAAGCAAGCTCTCCTGTGCAATGTTTTATGTTCTTACCTGCAAGTTGAATCGTATCGACCTCTGCACCTGCCTCGTTCATTCCCTGGATAAATCTTTCTAAAACCCACCAGGTCATTCCTTTCTTGCCCCGAGGGCTGCCATTTATCGCTAGTATATTCATGATATTCCCTTTCTGTCATATTATTGACAGATATGTAAAAACGACCCCCCCTATCAATTTGGCCAAGATAATTTATTTATATAATTCAAGGCATTAGATTGTGAAACTTCTGAATTTTTCTGGCACAAATAATGCTGTAATATAAATTTATCATTAGCGGGGGTATTATGCATACATCTCATATAATTCTCAAGAAGGGTAAATTTCTGTGTCTTTCCACATCAATAGTGTTCCTTATTATATTAGCGCTTGGTGTGGGCATGACAGGTTGCGGAGGGGGTGGAATAGGCAGTAGCGATGTGTCTGTGAGCAGTGTCTCTCCATCTGTAGGTCCGCCTTCCGGTGGAACACAGATCACGCTTATCGGACAGAACTTTGATAACTATACAACAGTCACGGTGGGTTCAAGCGCTGCAACTGATGTGACCTATATCAGCAGCACAACTCTTACCGCAAAAACTCCTGCTGGTGATGTGGGCACGGTTGATGTCTCTGTAACATCAAAATATGGAATAAGTAGCACTCTGGCAAACGCCTTCACCTATATCTTACCGACCCTCACCGTTAACGTAGTGGATAGGGATGGCAATGCAGTTGAAGGAGCTTTTGTAATGCTGGGGACTGATCCTTCCACTGAATTTCAGGGCACCACAGATGCCAGCGGCCAGATTTCATTCAGCTCTGAAGATTTGGATGATACGCAGACCATTACAGCAGGAAAGAGCGGTTATCGCAACTATACAATCTTTGATTATTCACAGCCGCAGGCATCTGCCGATTCCAGCATAAGCAAAGACTATGCCCTTGTCGGTTCGGAGCCGTGGGAAGCTACAATTACGCTCTCACCACTTGTGAGACCACATGGATGGATAAACACATCAATAGATGCGACCACCTGGGGTGATTTGGCAGATAACTGTCCCTTTGGGCCTGGCGTGGCTCCATGTGAAGTAAGGGCTGCGTGGATTAATGTGCCAATGGATAACATTTCGGATTCGCTAAACAGCACTGACTGCGAAGCGTGTATTGGTCAACCGCCCATCTTGATACCTATGTTTGGTATGGATCAAGGGATGTTCCCGGCTTTTTTGGATCAGGCCAGGGTAACTGCCACAGCAGGCCTTGCCGATTTTAGCGACCCGTGGAACATGAGTGCGACATTCTCTAAGTTTGGTGTAGCCACATTTGCAATTGATTCAACAAACACTGCTGCCAATGCAGAAAATGTAAGCATTCCGCTCACTATTGATATGGGTGATGCTTGGGCTGTGACCATAGATCTTACAAATGCACAACCTGCGGTTGATGATGAAATTACAGAGATGCTCATGGCATATATACCGCCGCATGGGTTTGCGCCTATTGGTATGTTTTCAGGCATGAGCCTTGGAGGTACCGAGATCAGCGAATTCGCATATCGGTTTCGGGGGCTGGATCCGGTGCAGGTGGCTGCTAGCCAAGACATGGCAAATGCAATCTATATCACAAGGGGAGAACTTTCGAAGGCCGACGGTACGTACACGGCATATACGAATAGCGCTATAATAATGAATGATACACAGTTGTTTGACATAGATTATCTTCTGCCCTCATCTCACATGACAGCTCCTGAGGATGGTGAAGTCTTGTCTGGCAGCGGAATGGATGTCTCATGGACAGCACCTAGCGATGATTTTGACTTAACATTAACCTCTATAGGCACCCTTTATTTTGATGGGACTGAAACAGAAGACAATGTTGTTTGGGATATCATGGCGCCGAAAGATAGAGCTGAGTTTTCGCTGCCAACGTTTCCTGATGGTACAATTGACGGCCTTGAGAGCTGCCAGGTCTATGAAGTTAATGTGACCGCATTATCTCTTACCGGATTCACATATAATGACGGCATATTTGGTGACTGGACTGAGGTTTTTACAACGCATCTGCCAGTTCTTGAGTCGAATGATGGCATTGTTATGTTTACGTCAGGGCAAGACTGTGGCCCATTGATCTCGTCAATTGATCCGTCCGAAGGGAATCGGGCAGGTGGAGATGCGGTGACTATTGATGGCATGTATTTTGGCGATGCACAGGGCGATAGCACTGTGATGTTTGGGGCGAGCGCTGGAAATGTGACCGCATGGTCAGATTCACTGATTACGGTGGAAACGCCAGCAGGACCAGGCGATGGAGCCGTCAAGGTCATCGTGACTGTAGATGGCCAGCCAAGCAACGATGCTTATTACGTATATCACTGATAGAGGGCCGAATTCCTAAAAACATTTTGACAAAAGCATAAATCGCCCTATAGGTGACCTGTATCATCAATAATACAAGGGGTTCGCGTATGAAAGACGACACTTCCGGAAAAATTGGCGATAGTCTATATGGTTTTCAAGCCGCATTGAAGCAAAGCGGATCTAATCTTGAAGAATATATCAAAAAGAACTATCAGCAGAAGTGGTTGGGAAACACCCTCCTCGCTGCGATATCTATAAGATCCACCTTTGTGTGGGCCATGCATCAATTCTTGATAGACGAAGGACTTTACAATATCGAAAGGGTTCAGCTGAGTCCGGTTACAGATCCTTTGTGCCACGATGTAGAACATGTTCCCTCTATTTCTTACAAAGGCCATCAATACGTTTTGACCCACAGCATGATCTATTCAAAATTTTTGGCGTGCCATCATCCGAAGATAAAGGGCATATTTGTTGACTCTCCCAACATAAGGTTAGAGGTGATGAGCCCCGATGGAGCCCAGAGGGGAAAATACATCGTAGACTTTAGTCAGATGGATTTAGAAATAAGAAGAAACAGGGGTGTTGATTTAGAAACCTATCTTCACAAAACAGATGAGGTTAAAAAGATCCTCAGCGAGGATATGAATATTGCCAAAGATTTCTTTGAGAGGATGTTGATTTTTAGCTTGGGAAAGGTTGCCCACAAAAATCAAGATGCTTTAAAAGAGCTCGGAATTGCCATAGACATTCCAAAGCAACCCTTTCCTACTTTTGCCTATGATAAATTGATAAAAAAATATGGACGTAAGGGCTACGAAAAAGGGGTAGGAGAAGAAACATCATCGCAATTTTTTTGGATAACCGGTATCCCGAGGGAAAACTATGATCTCATATACCCATATCTAAAACCAGACGGAAAGATCAAGTTAGACCAGGTAACTTCAGACATGGTCTATAATTACGACGTATATGCCAAAAGCATTATTCGGGATACAGGCGAGCAGACCGAGCCTAGAGAAATACTTTCTGGTGCCATAAGGGAATGGCTTTATGAAGCAATTGTAGAACGACTCCTGGATAATAAGGTTATCCCCGCAAGACCAGTTATCGTAGGTGGGAACATTGAAAATATCGATCAACTCAATGGATATGGACCTTTTTTGATGGCTGCTAGCATGAAAGATGATAAGGGTAGGCTGGTATTTCCAGATACATATGGTGGCGGCATAGGAATAGAGAGAACAATTTATGCGATTTGTCGGGGACCAAAGGTGAAAAAGATTGATGATGTTACCTTTTTTGGCAAGAATCCAGACAGTCATCAAATATATTTATATTAATCATGGAGGAGGATTTTGTGGATCAAAAAAATAGTGAATTTGTAAAAAAGGTTCAATCCGATGATGTTAAATTCATCCAATTACAGTTCACCGATTTCTATGGGGCAATTAAGAGCGTGACCATTCCCGTTGAAAGATTAGGGGAAGGTCTGGAGAAGGGGCACTGGTTTGACGGCAGTTCAATTGAGGGTTTTGCCAGAATTGCCGAATCAGACATGTACTTAGTGCCCGATATATCCACATATGCAATTTTACCTTGGGAGGCAAAACAGAAACGAGAGGCTCGTTTGATATGCGATGTGTATAAGCCCAATGGGGAACCGTTTGAGGGGGATCCAAGAAATATTTTGAAAAGGGTTGTTAATGAAGCAAGGGATATGGGTTTTGAGTATAACGTTGGTCCTGAGCTGGAGTTTTTCTTGTTTAAACCTACTGCAGACGGGAAGATTGTTGCTGATCCACACGATGTTGCAGGCTATTTTGATTGTGCGCCAAGAGACTTAGCCAATAAAGTAAAACGGGATATCGTATTTGCCCTTGAGGAGATGGGGTTAGAGGTTGAGATGAGCCATCATGAAGTGGCTCCAGGTCAGCATGAAATCGATTTTAAATATAATAAAGCATTGAGAACAGCAGACGATGCGTCCACTTTCAAGGTTGTGGTTAAATCCATAGCTAATGAGCACGGCCTTTATGCTACGTTTATGCCAAAACCCATATTTGGCGTTAATGGCAATGGTATGCATGTGCACCAGAGCCTGTTTGATATTAAAACAAGGAAAAATGCATTTTATGATTCTAACGGAGATTATAATCTTAGCGATGTGGCAAGGCATTTTATAGCAGGGCAGTTGTTCTTTGCCCGCGGAATTTCGGCAATTGTGGCGCCTACGGTCAATTCTTATAAACGCTTGGTTCCAGGTTATGAAGCGCCGGTGTATATATGCTGGGCACAGATTAATCGATCGGCTTTAATAAGGATCCCAAAGTATTCTAAAGGGCGAGAAGAGATGACGCGTGCCGAACTTCGGTGCGGAGATCCAAGCTGCAATCCATATCTTGCATTTGCGGCGATGTTAAAAGCAGGGTTGGAGGGTATAAAGAATAAAATGAAAATTCCTGATCCTGTTGAAGAGAATGTTTATGAGCTGGATAAAATAGAGAGAAGTGAGATGAAAATCGATACGTTGCCGGCCTCCCTTGGTGAGGCAATAGACGAGATGAGCAGATGCGAAATAATAGCGGAATTATTTGGGCAAGAACAATTTCGCCGTTTTATAAATTCAAAAAATAAAGAATGGGACGAATATAGAATTCAGGTAACTCCCTGGGAGGTTGCCCAGTATCTTGAGAGGACATAAAACTATTCTTTAAATGTTCCGTAAATCCTATCTTTAGCTTTAATAAGATTGTCCTTAATCTTTTTCTGTAGATTTTTAAAGAAGGCGAATTCAATAGCGAGAAGGGTAACCCCCAAAAGCATCACCAGCATGCCTGGACCCGGCAGGAAGATCATAGCTAGGCCTGCCAAAAGGATAGTCAATCCCACTGTAAGGATGATAATTTTTTTTACGTAGGAATACGACAGGACGAAGGTGCTATAAATAGCATCCGACATCCTGGAGATCAGCTTTTCAGTCTGCCTTAATGAGCGCAGGATTGAAATCAGAAATATTAAGCCCGTAAATGGGATAACAAGATATAGTACGATGCCTGTTAAGACCGGACCGGGAACTTTGCCTTTAGCAGTGAATATAAGGAACATTAAATAAATAAGATAGTAGAGCAAAAAAATCGCTCCTTCGCATCTCGATATCTCATTTTTTGTATAGAAGATCGGGAGGCATGCGATTGCGACCGCTGTCATCATCGGCAGATCAAATGAGAGAGCGTCGTGTGAAACGCTAATGCCGCCTTCTGGAGAGAGCATTGCAGAGAGCCCGATTATGGCTAGGATGTTGAAGATATTGCTCCCTATAATGTTGCCGACCGCGATATCCTTTTCCCCATGTATGCTGGCGACAACGGAAGTTGCAAGTTCGGGCAGGGATGTGCCGACTGCCACAATCGTCAAGGCTATGACGAGCTTGCTTACGCCGAGGGCCTCGGAGATCTTGACCGCGCCGTCGACAAGAAACTTCGATCCGGCCACTAGCATCACAAGTCCTATTATGATCAGGACGATCATGAGGATAATGGACCGGACCTTTGTCCTTCCCTTGTCCGGATGTTTTTCGGGAGCGACATTTTGAACACCCTCCCTTCGTGCCTTGAATACAAGAAATCCGACATATAGGATTATTCCGGAAAAAAGCACGGCGCCTTCCGCAGGGCTTATCCTACCGCTAAGCCCCATCAGCGTGACGGCTATGGACACAACTATCATAATCGGCACATCCAGGCGTATGAGCTGTTTTGTAACCGCAAGGGGAGTGATTATAGACGAAATACCTAATATGAAGAGGACATTGAAGATATTGCTGCCTATCACGTTACCGATGGCGATGTCAGGCTGAGCCTGAAGCGACGCGGAGATGCTGACCACAAGTTCCGGGGAGCTTGTTCCGAAAGCGACGATCGTAAGCCCGATGATGAGCGAGGGTATTTTTGCGGCCGTCGCGAGGCGTGACGAGCCCCTGACGAGCAGCTCTGCGCCAAAGACAAGAAGGAGAAGTCCTCCGAAGATGAGGAGAAAAACATTCATAAGCGCTTATATTCGATAAGAAATGGATTATAGCAATAAAAATTGGAAGAGTTACCAATAGGAAGCTGATTGTTAATGGTAGGCTCAACTACCAGTAGGAATCAGCTTGTTACTAGTGGTTCCCATCGGCGTGAATGTACTAACGATTATCCACATTCACCGGCACGGCGATATCCGCGGATACCGGCTCGGGTGCATTGTCTGTTCTCTCGTCCCATATCGCACATTGAGGCGATGATTCTGTGGCAAAACAGTGCGTGTTGATCGAATCCAGTAAGCGGACAAGGCTGCCGTGATTGCCCGAACCCGACCAGAACCCCAGGTGCACCTGGGTGCCGGAAGTGGCCAATAGGGGTTCGTAATCGACTGCGTCATTCAACAGCTGCGTGGTGAAACCGGCCTCCGCAGTCTCTGAGAGCTTGGTTTGAGGGTCAACAAATATCGGTGTGTATGGATCGAAACTTCCGTTGTTCGCACCACAGGCAACGAGGATGACGGCAACGAACATGAACAAGAAGTATTGGATTGTCTTCATGGGCACATTATATGCATTTTATTTCACCAGTGCCATCGACTATTTTTCTGTTGGTCCCAACGGGCGTCGGAATACTCATTCCGACACTTCCTCGGCCCCAATCGCTCCGCGATCTTATTAGAGGCCTCGGTCGTCGAACCCGTGTCTCAGTCCCGAAACGACATGGAAATTGCAGAGTAATTTCCATGTCGTTTCGAGGACCCGCCGTAGCTTTAGCGTAAGCGGGCAGAGAGGGCTACACCCCTCGGCACTGCATGATTTTTTTCAAAAAAGAAAAACAGGAAATGGCGCTCCCAACGGGACTCGAACCCGTGTCTTAGCCTTGAGAGGGCTACATCCTAGACCGCTAGACGATGGGAGCGCCATTCCCTGCTTAGTTTTTCATAAAAAGTTTTTTACTACCCTGCGAAAAATCATCTGCAGTGCCTAGGATCCTCGCTCGGATATGCGATTGTTTTTTAAAATCGCTGCGGGATCGGAACTAGACGATGCGAGCATTTGGGTGACAGCAACTAACAGATTCACACTTTAGAGGCAAGGGTATAATAATACCGGCAATGGCACTATTTACTTGTATTTGAAGGAAAATTGATTAAATTGCGTGTCATGTGCGCCACGAGGTTTGTGAAGGCCAGTCCGTTTGAGACGGATCAGCGAAGCGACCTGACGCACGCTGTATCAGAGCCGGCATGCAGCAAGGCGACTTGACTGTATGAAGCCCGGGCGAGAGAGCAAGCAGGCCGAAA
>JBDRBN010000082.1:0-4799 GCA_043822785.1 Pseudomonadota bacterium | reverse complement strand
ACCATCCTAGAGATAGCAGTAAGATATGTCCTGAGTTTGGGTGATAAATTTGAAGGACAATCGATGATCATATGGATACCCTCGTTTATTCCGCTCTTTTTTCCCTTATTGCTTCCAGCTGAATTACTGTCTCCTTATCTTTTGGGCGGTCCATCTGTTTCTTGGCATCTATTAAGGCATCCAGATCAAGAATCGGGCATTTCACACAAAATAACTCGACCTCAACAGAAGCCTGTTTCACTGCTTTAAAATCACCCACACCCTTGACCTCAGATAGCATGTCTATGTAACCCAGGTCGGTCTTCAGATAGAGATTCTTGAATGCAGATAGATCCTCTGCAGATTCGGTCAAAGGCCTGTCGTCGCCGATTACGCGGTGAGCTGGATGAATATCCTTGAATGCCCGAAGAAGTACATTCATGTTATCGACCGTGAAGGGGACACAGAAGTCGATGTCCTCGGTAACCATGGACGATCCATGCAGCGTTGCTGCGACGCCACCGATGACGACAAACTGGACGTTGTTTTCAGTGAGGAGTTTCAGGAGCTTTTCGATATCCTGCATTTTGCCCTTTTCAATCTCTTCCCTGCATCACGAAATGCCAAGAAAGTCTGCAAAGCAGCTTGATGGGTTAGAAGACGCCCTGTAGGAGTTTTGCGAAGATTGGCATCCAATATCGACATATCTATGCCGTATTCTTCTGCTTGTTGCCATTTTGAATTTTTGGCACATCGCAGATGATTGAGAATCTTCTGTCTCTCTTTAGGAGAAAAATTGGATCCATATAATCTAAGAAAGACTTTCGCCCTTGATGATGGGCCAATCAATTCCTTGGCTGTGTCAAACATGGATGCACCCATCTTCAGGCGCTCTTCACCGCTTCTCTTACTCATCAAGGAGATCATCTTTTTATGAACGCAAGCGCTAGTGTCCTTCACCCATCACCTCTTTAAAAAAATTGCCAAGCCTAAGCTTGGCAATCCATGCTCTGATGTACTCAACGTCCAGATCGCTCACCATCTCCATAAGATTTCTAATGTCCCTGATCTGCATCTCTGATGCCGAATCTTTGGCCCACAGGCATTTGTAAAGAATAAGATCCTCAGGGGATATCATCCACATCGGAATTTTATCGATTTCAATTCGCTTGCGGCGGTCAAATTCAGTTCTGTCGAACTCCTCGTCCTTGAGAATCATGAAATCGACCTTGACGATATGTTCATTGTGGATGAGGTTGAACATGCCGCTTCGTTTGACTTCATTTTGCACTGTTTCGCTATCTATATAGAAATCCTTTTCAAACAAAGAGACAAATCTTTTTACATCATTTGGTGTAAGTACGATTACGATGTCGATGTCGCGAGTCATGCGAGGCTGCGCATAGTAATTCATCGCCATGGACCCCGATATCATATACGATATCGAAGCTTGATTAAGCCGCTGTGTAACAGCCTTTAATACATTGAGTTCGTCTGACATGAGCAGGAATTAAAGACTAACTGCAAAACGGGGATCCTTCGACTCCCTTTCGACTCGCATCGCTCGCTCAGGGTCGCTTAGGATTGTCGATTTCGCCTGCACTTTTCCTGTGGAAAAGATGCGCGAAATCGACAAGCTACCGCCGGGGCGCGTGCAGTTTATGCACCACCATGAAAACAAACGATTGGATTTGGCACAGCTTCTGTTGCTTCACTGCTTGATGGGATTAGAACGTTCAACCCCTGAACGTTCATGAAGTGAGCGGTTTTAGATGATTGAAAACAAGACGTCAATGGATTTTGGAGAAAAATATTGGGAAATGTAACATGTTGATATTTATCATGATCGAAGATTCGCAATCGATCTGCTAATAGATGATGCGTCGGATAAACAAAAGCCCCCTCTGCGCTGGGCAGAGGGGGCTTTGTTACATTCAGTTCGTTTCGCTCTACATCAGAATCCGCAAGCAGTGTCATAATCAGCTTGTGTAGCTGTCTCTGGATCGAAATTGGTAAATGTGCACGTAGCGCTTTGGCTATCTACCGTGATGGTCCACGAACCCGTGAATGTTCCATCACCATTCTGTGTAATTTCTCCAGTGATGTTATAGTCAACTTCAAAGCTTCCGCTGATGTTAAACGTCAGCGTTGATCCTGTCTGGCTAACGCTTCCGGATATGCTAAAGGATTCAGAACCGGAAGGGCTGGTTTCTGTAATGGTTAAATCAATCGTTATAGTGTCTGTTCCACCACTTGAAGTAAGAGTAAAAGATCCATCGGTTACAGTCGTTGTGTCACCAATGGTATAACTGCAATTCGTAAACGTGATTGTTGTACCAGCATCGTTGATAACAAGCGTGCCGCCACCTGGGCACGTAACTGTAGTATCCTTTGAAGCATATGCCTTAGCAGTGAGACTCTGGCCGCCACCACCGCCATCAGGTATGAGATTGATTGCGCCCAGCATAGACTGCATGAGTGCCGTAGCCTGGGCTTGCTGCGTAGTTGTAAGAGTTCCGCCTTCTCCACCTCCGCCGTCTCCACTTCCACCGCAGCTAAAATGCGCACCTGCGATGAACATTGCCGCTAACAACGCAAATATCATCTTCTTATAATGCTTTCTCATTATAAAACCCCCTTTTTAGTTATTTGTTTCGGTTTGGCAAACTTGCGCGGTTTATAGCATGGTAATCTACTTACATCAAGCCAAACTCCTTGAGCTTCATGTAAAGGGTGGTGCGGCCAATGCCTAGTTTTTTTGCACTTGCAGATTTATCGCCCTCGTGAAGATCGATCACGCGCTGAATATAGCTCTTCTCTGCATGTTGAATGTAGTCTTTAAGAAATGACACTGAATCAGATGCATGTGGCATGCGAATACAGCTATCAACTTCGCCCAAACGCACTCCATCAAGGGAATGGTTGCAGTTTAGTGTATATGGCGCAAAGGAGCTCTCGTCTATTACATCACCGTGTGTCATGATGATTAGGCTCTGAATCACGTTGGATAGCTCGCGCACGTTTCCAGTCCATTTATGCTCCATAAGTCGCGCCATAGCTCTTTCGGTAATCGTCTTCTTGCGTATGCCAGAGGAAAAGTTCTCCAGAAAATATTCGATCAGCACCGGAATATCCTCCACCCGTTCGCTAAGAGGTGGTATGTCGAGCTGTACAACCCTCAAACGATGATAGAGATCAGCACGAAACTCGCCGCGTTCCATCAGGTCATCCAGCGTCTGGTTGCTTGCAGCTATGACCCTGAAGTTTGATTTGATGGGTACGTTGCTGCCCAGCCTTGAGAACTCCTTTTCCTGCAGCACCCTTAAGAGTTTAACCTGAAGATCGAGCTTCATGGTGCTCACTTCGTCCAAAAGGATATCGCCGCCATCAGCCACCTCGAACTTGCCGATCCTGCGGCGAATGGCGCCTGTAAACGCCCCTGCCTCATGTCCAAAGAGTTCAGACTCAAGCAAGTGATCAGGAATCGCAGAGCAATTGACTGCAACAAACGGCCGGCGCCCGCCTTTTTCGCTCTCATTGATATACCTGGCCAGAAGCTCCTTGCCTGTTCCGGTTTTTCCTACGATGAGCACATTTACGTCATGTCCCCTCAGCTTATCAGCCTCACGCATTAGCTTTGTCATGATCTTGCTGCGGTACACTATGCAGGCCTTTCCATTGCTTACACTGGTTTGCGAACACAGAAGCGCCTCGCGCCTTTCCTGGGCATCGCGCACTGCCACTGCCTTCTCAACCACCTCGACGAGCTCGTCATCATTGAGAGGTTTGGTAAGGTAATCCACTGCGCCAGCGCGTATGGCAGTAACCACAGTCTTTGTATCTTTAAGGCCCGATAGCATAGCCACGCCTACAGAAGGATGCACATCATGTATTTTTCTTATGCCCTCAAGCCCATTTTCACCCTCTAACCCAACATCAAGAAGCACAAGATCCACGTCCTGCTCTGCCAAAATCGCAAGCCCTTCGGCAGTGGAGCTGGCAGTCAGCACGCTATATGAGCCGCGCAGTTGCATGCGCGTTGCGATTAATAGATCTGCATCATCGTCTATAATCAAAATTCTTCTTATCTGTTTCATACTAGACCTCCGTTTTTTAGCTGCATATATAGCAACAATTGTGCCAGCAGCACAGTTTTAGAACTACGTTGTTTTTTTGAGGGATTTTAGAAATCGAAAACTTATGAGTACAGAATTTGGAACAGATCGTGTTCAGATTGTCGAACTCTGTGCAGAAATATGAACAGATACTGGGCCTTCCCCCATGTGATTTCCTTTGGAAGGCGTTCATATTTCTGAACTAGTATGAAACCCACTGAGATTTCAAGGAAAAAATCGAGGCGATGAATGTCATTGCGAGAAGCGTTAGCATGGAGATCGCCACGTCGGCTTTCAGCCTCCTCGCGATGACAATCTCTAAGATGCCAAAATACTGAATAATTGACCCCTCGGGGAGTTTTTCCTCGAGGGGTCATCCTGAGGGCGCTTGCGCCCGAAGGATCCCATGCGATCATCCAAGACCATTAAATCAAGTTTATTTCGGATTAAACTCTCAAAAACTCAAACAATTCCAAGCCGGTGAGTGTAATTGCAGTAACCGCAATGCCGGCAATTATTACACCAAGGGTATTTGCCAGGATGAATCTGCGATAACTCATGCCCAGCATATAGGCACCGACCGAGCCTGTGTAGCTGCCGCTGCCTGGCAGAGGAATGGCAACAAAGAGTGCCACACCCACAGCGCCCCACTTCTCCACATAAGGATGAATTTTTGTCTGCGCGCGCATCACAAAGCTTGTCCAA
>JBDRBN010000081.1:0-2331 GCA_043822785.1 Pseudomonadota bacterium | reverse complement strand
TAATTTCCAATTTCTAATATCCAATATCGCCTTTTCCAGAAAAACCGCTAAAGACGAAATTAGAAATTGGATATTTGATATTGGCACTGCTGTCGCGTTAAAAACATATGAAAAGCCTGCCCTTTCTGTTAAAAAGTTATTGGTAGTTGTCGGGAAAACCAATAACAACAGGAGGTACAGGCTTATGGCTCATATTAATACCACAATGAATCAAATACTCAAATATATTCCGAGACATGATTTTGAGTCCTCCGTCCGGTGCTTCAATGGCGATAAAAAGGCACGCCATCTGAAGTGCTGGGGGCAGTTTGTATCCATGCTCTATGCCCAGCTAACCCAGCGAAAATCCTTGAGAGATTTGTGGTCAAGCCTGAGAAGCATCTCAAATCATCTCTATCACTGGGGCACTAATTCCTTCCATTTTTCCACTCTGGCAAGGGCTAACGAAAATAAGCCTGCCGATATATACGAAGACTTCTTTCAGAAACTCTACAAGCGCATTCTTTCCGTTCCCAGATCACACGGGTTTCGTTTCAAGAATCCTCTCTATGCTTTCGATGCTACCACTGTGGATCTGTGCTTCTCACTTTTTACCTGGGCTCCATTTCGCGGTCAGAAAGCCGGTATCAAACTCCATACTCTCCTCAACCTTCAGGGCAACATCCCTGAGTGTGTTGTCATCGAACCGGCTAACGTGCATGAAGTAAATGTAGCTCAAAATCTGAACCTTCCAGAAGGAGCGATCCTGATTATGGATCGTGGTTATGAAGACTACAGTCTGTATCAAGACCTCCACGACGATAAGATATTTTTTGTTACCCGCATCAAGAGACGCCGTAGCTTCAAAATAATAGAACGCCGCAAAGTCAATCAGAAACAGGGTTTGACCGCCGATCAAACAATCATATTTACAGCTTTCTACGCCAAAAAAGATTGTTCAATACCTTTACGCAGAGTTGTTTTCAAAGATCCTGAAACTGGAAAACGACTAGTGTTTATCACAAACAATTTCAAGCTCGCTCCAATCACCATCGCAAACATCTACAAAGCGCGCTGGCAGATCGAACTCTTCTTCCGATGGATCAAACAAAATCTTAAGATCAAATCTTTCTACGGTATTTCTGAAAACGCTGTTAAAACTCAAATCTGGATCGCTTTAATAGCGTATCTTATTATCTTTTGGCTAAAGCATCTCTCTCGCTCAACATTATCTATGATGCAAATCACTCGACTGCTTCAAATAAACTTGGCGGCAAGAAAAAACCTTGCTGATTTGCTTAATATGGATTTTAAACTCTCAAAGAACACTTTGCCGAAAAAACAGTTATCTTTCGGCTACATCTAACGCGACAGCAGTGGAATTTTGGATTTAGAAATTGTTTAGGATTTAGTGCTTAGGATTTAGAATTTCTAGATCCAGTATTAAATGTCCTTTAAGGCTTTTCTTTCAACCCTATTTTTATCGTTTCTGCAATGGTTTCTAGGTTTTTAAGATAATCTCTAGCCAGCGGATCTATCTGCACTAACGTTGCGCCTATGGCATCGGCTATGACCCTAGCGCTTTTGGCGGATGATTGAGGCTCCACGAATATGACCTTTGTGCCGTCCCTTCCGGCATCATCGATGATGTTGGCTAGCTTTTGTGCGCGGGGCGCTTTGCCTTCCACCTCGACCGCTACCTGCTTAAGTCCATAGGCGTCGGCAAAGTAGCCGAATGCAGGGTGGAACACATAAAATGATTTACCCTTAAATGGCGCGAGTATTTTTGCGATTTTGTTATCAACTTCAGCAAGATCTGTGAGAAACGAGTGCAGATTGTTTTTGTATTCTGAGCATCGTTTCTTGTCGATATCGCACAGCGCATCCGCCATCATACGAGCCTGCATCTCAGCTAGTCCTGGCGAAAGCCAAATATGTGGATCAGCGTGACCACCTCTAATATCCACTATCTTTAATTTCTTATTTATCGAGTGGAGTTTAGGCACCAAGCCTTTTTCAAAATCTATTCCTGCGCAAAAATAGATATCAGCTGCTGCGAGGCCTGCTATTTGTTTTGGGGATGGCTCATATGAGTGGGGCGAGCTGCCCTGTGAAACCAATACATCCACAGCTGCGTTTGGTCCTGCAATTCTCTGGGCAAAATAGGCATGAGGAGGGATGGTGACAAAGACATGAATTTTTTCAGACTGCTCCTTTGCTTGAAGCGGCAGGCTCATAAGGAGCACGCCTGCTAAAATGAACGAAAATAGGGATTTATTATAAATCATTTCTATAAATCCTAATTTCTCACTGCTGTCGCGTTAGAGGTGTTAACTGGTTGAAATATAAGAA
>JBDRBN010000080.1:0-2285 GCA_043822785.1 Pseudomonadota bacterium | reverse complement strand
CAAAGCGAAGCAATCCCCTTATAACCTGTGTTTGCGGGAGATTGCTTCGTCGCTAAACGCTCCTCGCAATGACACCTAGACATGAGAAAAATGAATTCTTATATTTCAACCAGTTAACACCTCTAACGCAACAACAGTGGGATTTCGATATTATAATCTTTCTCGCTGAAGTTCATGCATGGCGAGTGTTATGCTGCCGGAGAATAGCAAGACCCATGGATACGTACTTTATGCCGCTTAAGACGACGAGCACCGCTGCCACATACATTGCCCATTCAAGCCACTGCCAAACCAAAATGCCCCCAGATGCTGCGTGCGGCTTCCAGGCGGCTATGAGGCCCAACGCAGCTACAGCACCTTGAAATAGTGTTGCAAATTTGGAGACCACAGTTGCACCATAAGGTAGTTGGGCACTTGTGCGCGTGAAATATATGATACCCCCAACTATGATTACATCGCGGATTAAAGCCAAAACAACAAACCACCACGGCAAAATACCAGTTACGGCTAGAGCTATAAAACAGCTCTGCACAAGGCATTTATCTGCCAAAGGATCAAGAATTGCTCCGCCCGTGGAAGGCTGGCCCAGCATTCGCGCCACAGTGCCATCGATGAGGTCGGTTGCTGCAGCTACACAGAAAAGAAGGAGGGCCCAGCCCATCTTTCCCATGATAAAAGCTGCCAGAAAAAAGGGCACAAGGGCGAGCCTGAGAAGTGTTAGCAGATTCGCTGCTGTTAACGTAATACCCATAATAACTTTATTAAATAGCCGACTTTTGAGTGAATATCCAGAATATTTACAAAGTCCGTATCCGCGTCCGTGCCCGATCAACTATTTCATATTCCTATGTTCAACATACTTACGATATTTTCCATACTGCTTTGCATGGAGCTCGCATTCAACGCGAATGCCATCATCGTTATACGAAACCGAATTCACGTGCGCCACCTTATAGAGATCTGAAACTATATCGCCACGCTCATGTGGCATGAGCAGGGATACGTGCACAAACTCGGTAAGCAACATCGTATCAAGCTTCTCTAGGATTTTTTCCATGCCTTCGCCTGTAAGCGCGCTCACTTTTACAGAATCGGCATCGCCATTGTAAATTGGGCCAGCAATATCGCTCTTGTTGATGACATCGACCCTGGACTTGCCTGATAGATCAAGCTCTTCGAGAACATTTTCAACCACTTTGATCTTTACACTTGCTTCCTCATCGCTTCCGTCTATCACGTGCAAGAGCAGCTGAGACGAAGCAACCTCTTCAAACGTGGACTTAAATGCCTCTATGAGTTCATGGGGCAACCTGCTTATGAACCCTACCGTGTCAGCCAAAAGCACTTCTCTGCCCGAAGGAAGCCTTAAGCGACGAACCGTAGGATCGAGCGTAGCAAAGAGTTTATCCTCCACAAAAACAGATGCATCGGTGAGCGAGTTCATGAGCGTGGATTTGCCGGCATTGGTGTACCCAACTAAAGAGATCATAGGGATGGGCACGCTGGCACGTTTTCTACGGTGAAGGTCGCGGTGAGCACGCACCCGTTCTAAACTGCGCCTGAGAAGCGTAATTCTCTCGCGAATCCTGCGCCTATCATACTCCAGAGCAGTTTCGCCAGGGCCACGCGTTCCAATGCGACCTGCCTGTTGGGAAAAAATCTTGCCTCGTCCTACCAGCCTTGGCGCCAAGTATTGAAGCTGAGCCAGTTCGACCTGAAGTTTACCCTCACTTGAGCGCGCGCGCTTGGCAAATATATCGAGTATGACCGCGCTTCGATCCAGAACGAGTGCACCCACCCTATCTTCGAGATTTCTGTTTTGAACAGGAGAGAGCTCTGCATCCACTACCACAAGATCAGCTGCCCCCTCCTCCACAAGATGAGCTATCTCATCTACCTTGCCCCTACCCAGGTATGTGGACGAATCGATGCGTTTTACCTCTTGACTCGTGAGGCCCACCACTATGCCGCCAGCTGTATCCACAAGGCTTGCCAGCTCATCAAGAGAATGCTGCATCCTGCTCATGCTCATGCGCATTCCGCGCACACCCACAAGCACTGCCCGCTGCGGAGTCAGTTTACTTCTTATGCCTCGTTCTCTTAGAAGTGGTACCATAGGGTTTAATCAAATTCGAATATCGAAATTCGCACTGCTGTCGCGTTAGAACTGCTTGTTTTTCATGGATGTCATTGCGAGCAAAGCGAAGCAATCCCCTTATAACCTGTGTTTGCGGGAGATTGCTTCGTCGCTAAACGCTCCTCGCAATGACACCTAGACATGAGAA
>JBDRBN010000079.1:0-5235 GCA_043822785.1 Pseudomonadota bacterium | reverse complement strand
CAAAGCGAAGCAATCCCCTTATAACCTGTGTTTGCGGGAGATTGCTTCGTCGCTAAACGCTCCTCGCAATGACACCTAGACATGAGAAAAATGAATTCTTATATTTCAACCAGTTAACACCTCTAACGCGACAGCAGTGCGAATTTTGGATTTGATTTCGGGCAGCATGTTTCCAAAGAACAAGACTCGGAAAAACATGTGCTTAACAGAAAGGTTTAGTTGAAATGATCTATTGCTGACAAAGATCTACGCCCCCTGGTGCACTGTGTCAACGCAGAAGGGACAATAATCGAGGGGGTTTTATGCTGTATAAAGTAGGTTGTGAAGAAATCGCTGCAATTGACTAATGGTAAAGAGGAATTTGTTGAGAAATTAGACGGAGCGTAATTTCTCTAGTGCCTTTGCTACATGTTTGCGAACCTCTTTATTTCGACTTTTTAGCGCCTTGGTCAAAGGTTCCACAGCACGCGGGTCGCCGATATCGCCTAAGGCAGATGCTGCCTGTATGCGGACATCTTTATTTCGATACGTTAGCATCTTGATCAAGGGCTCTACAGCAGCGCTGCCAATTTTTACAAGGGCCATTGCAGCAGCATTGCCGACCCACAACCAAGTTTGATGTTTCAAAGCGATGATCAAAGGCTCCACAGCACGCGGGTCGCCGAGTTTGTCAAGGACCCATACAGCATGAAGGCGTTCCTTCATATCCCCTTCCTTCAGATTTCTAACCAATGAATCGAAATCCTCTGAAACTTCATTATCAGAATTAGCATTAGATGCGGCAAACATCATAGGCTGGTTTGTTGCTGCCTTTGATACATCTCTATATCCCACTGGTACACCAGCTAATTCTAGGGTGAACTCAATTGGCTCAAAACTTTTTTGTTTACTTGCTCCATTTGCAATCAGCACCCCTGCCATGGACTCAAGTGCTCTTTCCCTTTCCATGAACAACGTATTCGCCCTTGGAAACAATGTGCCTGCCTTGAATGATTGATCTGAATTTACGTATGCACTGTCTTGAACGCTGCTTTGAAATCCAGCAGCAAGCATGGTGGATGCAACCTGGGTTTGGCCCAAAGAACCAGTGGCTGCAAATGGAAGGGAAAACGGAATAAATGGTTTGATCGTTGCCATAATGCATTCCTTATCGCGCCTTAACAGAAAAAGTTGCTTATTAACTAAACTTTTATTCAGTCCCCCCGACTACGATCTCTGGGATCCTAATAGTGGGTTGGCCGCAAGAAACAGGTGCATCTTGGCCGTCCTTTCCGCATGTGCCTACTGAAAACCCAAGATCAGTGCCTACCCGATCTATGATATTTAGGATCTTAGGTCCATTGCCTATGATGGTTGCTCCTCGAACTGGTTCGCCGATGCAGCTATCTTCAATGAGATAGCCTTCCTGCACTTCAAATACAAAGTCGCCGTTTACTGTTTTTACCTGGCCGCCGCCCATGCGTTTGACAAAGAGGCCGAACGGTGTGTCTTTAAGTATTGCTTCTGGATCATGGTTGCCAGGAAGCACAAGCGTGTTTGTCATGCGGACGACCGGAATATCCTCGTAGCTTTGGCGACGACCGTTTCCTGTTCGTGCTATCCCAAGTCTTTGTGCTGATCGGCGATCAGACATGTATGTTTTTAAAATGCCTTTTTCTATGAGAACAGTGCGCTGGGCCAATGTTCCTTCATCATCAAAAGTAAACGAACCCTGTTTGCCGGCAAGAGTTGCATCGTCCACCACTGTGATGAGATCGCTTGCCACTTTCTGTCCGATCTTATTCGAGTATACAGAAAGCCCTTCGCCTGCCAGATCAGCTTCAAGGCCATGGCCTACTGCTTCGTGTATCATGGTGCCCCCAGCTTCAGAGGAGAGTAAAACCGGCATCATACCGGCAGGAGCAGGCCGGGCTTTTAGCATGCGTATTGCGCGCGAAGCAGCTTTATCAGCGACCTCCTCAGGCGGCGTTTCTGTAAATATCTCAAAGCCCATTGCTCCGCCTATAGTTTCTTGACCTGTTTGGAGCACTGAGCCGTCGCCAGCTACTACGTGTGTAGATAGAAGGGTGCCCACCTGTTCATCCATGGAGAACACGCCATCTGAGGCAGCTATCCATATGCGCCTTACTACGTCTCGATAGGAGATTCGCACCTGTTTGACTTCTTCGCCTGCTTGCCAAGCTATGTCGTTTGCGCGCATTACCACGTTACACTTTTCGTCTAGCGATATGCCATATGGATGCTTGCGAACTGTGGCAACTGCTTCGCCGCGCTTTTCAGTTAGCGTAACCTTGCCTGCTTTGGCTTTTTTAGCGCGCGCCATCTTTCCCACATTTTTTGCCAAAGCCAAAAGTGATTTTCTGGTGAGGTCATTGGTGGAGCCGTATGCAGTGAGACCATCTTTTATTACCCTAATGCCTATGCCGGCGTCGTTGAACATTCCAGCGTATTCCATTTTTTTATTATCGCAGGTGATCATGGATTGACGATTTCGCTCTACAAACACCTCTGCGAAATCCGCACCATAACCTATGGCTGCCTGAATGATCTTATCAAATGGAATCTCGTCTATCATAATCCGTATCTCGTGATATCAATCCTTTTCACTTCCGCGCCCGCTTCCGTGTCCGGACTTAGTTTCTTATTTTCATTACATTGTATGGATTTTTGAATTTATTTAAGGTCAGCCTCAGGATCTGAGTGCCTGCGATTTTCTGCATTATAACGCTGTCTTGCCGCCTCGCCGTCCAGCTCTTCGATAGGAACATCTCTTTCAGTTGTGTGGCTGGGTGCAATGTCATATTCAGCGGCGCTGTGCTCATATGTGTGGCTGGGCTGGTATCTTTTTTCAGCTACTGTATCAGCTGCCAATCCTTCTGAGCGTTTGCGATTATCTGCATTATAGTGCTGCCTTGCTAATTCGTTGTCGAGTTCCTCTATACCAACTTGCCTGTCTTGCGCATATGGATCTTTGCGTAAGATTTTTACTCTTCTGACCTGATATTCTTTTATTGTTTGCTTCTTAATAGCAGTTTTCTTTTTTTCGGCTTTTAGTTTTGCTTTTGGTTTTTCTTCAAGCGTATAAACCGAGCTCTTAGATTCTGCCACTGGATTATGGGTTGGGGTGGGCTTAGTTTCTATAGCTTCCACTGCAGCAACTTTTTTGTCTGCACCTGAGTCGATTTCAGACGCGACGGTTTTCTTGGCATCGTCATTGCCATGAATTCCGATCCATTTGCCCCAGCCCTGCAGCACGAATACTAGGGTAAAGAGCAGAAGCAGCGCTGTGAGGTTGATTGCAGTTGATCGAAAGATAGAACTTTTTTGTTGCCGCGTGCTGCTTCTTGTTGGACGGCTTGTACGGATTTTGTCGGTTTCTTTTGAGATCTCTTTATATGGTTGATTCATATGTATAATACCTATCACAATGAGGGCTGGATTGTCAAAATCCGAAGGATGAGGGGCCGAAACACCCCGCCCCTCATTTTTATGCCTTGTATTCCAAGGTGATGATGCATATATTGAGCTATCTCAAAAGACAAAAGATCTTGAATATCAAACACATGGAGGTCTTTAGATGAAAGGTCTTGCAGCGGTCATCCTTGCAGCAGGCCAGAGCACGCGAATGAAATCGCACAGATCCAAGGTCATGCATGATCTGGCTGGTCGTCCGGTTGTGTCATATTGTATCGATGCTGCGCGCGAATGTGGTGCTAAGCCTATAGTAGTGATTACAGGTCCAGATCAAGCTGACCTCAGAAAGTACATTAAGGAATCAGACGTGGATGAGGCAGTTCAGAAAGATGCGAAGGGAACTGCTCATGCCGTGATGTGTGCGCAAAGAAAGCTTTCGAATTATTCTGGAGATGTTCTGGTGCTGTGCGGCGATGTTCCTCTTGTTCGTGCAGAAGCGGTTCTTAGCTTTATAGAAGAGACGCGCGCAAAGAAGGCAACCCTAGGCGTTCTTAGCATGGCGCCAAAGGATCCTGGTGCATATGGTAGAATACTGCGAGATCTGGATGGCAAGATTACACGAATAGTTGAGGCCAAGGATGCTAATGCCGATGAGCTGGGCATTCGCGAGGTCAACTCTGGAATAATGTGCGCAGATGGGTCCTGGCTCTTTTGTTCGCTCAAGAAGATTAAAAACAATAATGCTAAGGGAGAATACTATCTCACAGATTTGGTAGGAATAGCCCTCAAGGAAGGTATATCAGTTATCGCTCACCTGTGTGAGCCAGCAGAAAATTTTTTGGGCATAAACGATCGCGTTGAACTTGCGCGCGCTGCTGAGATTATGCGTGAGCGCATCAACAAGCGGCTCATGCTCGCTGGGGTCGGCATACAGGATTTTCGCCATGCGTTTATCGATGCAGACGTAAGAATAGGAAACGACACCACCGTGATGCCCTTTACTTTTCTAAGGGGCAAAACGAAAATCGGCACGCACTGCTTCATAGAGAATGGAGTTGTTCTCAAAAATGCAGTTGTAGGCAACAACGTGCATATAAAGGCTTATAGCGTAATCGAAGACAGCACTATCTCAGATGGTGCGATTTTAGGCCCATTTGCCAGAGTGAGGCCAGGGTCCAAGGTGGGCCCAAATGCTAGCGTAGGTAATTTTGTTGAGCTCAAGAAGTGCACTATGAAGCGGGGTGCCAAGGCCAATCATCTCACGTATCTTGGCGACTCAGTAGTAGGTGCTGATGCTAACATTGGCGCTGGAACAATAACCTGTAATTATGATGGCGTAGCAAAATATAAAACTGTTATTGGTGATGGTGTTTTTGTTGGAAGCGACACACAGTTCATAGCGCCAGTACAAATAGGGCGCAACTCGGTAATAGGAGCTGGGTCCACTATTACGAGAAATGTTCCAGCAGATTCGCTTGCGTTGTCTCGCACCGATCAAAAAGTAGTACGTGGCTGGGCAAAGAATTATAAGGCGAGAAAAACAAAAGAGGCCAGCAAGGCCAGCAAGGCTGGAAAAAGTCGAAATCCGAATATCGAAATTCGAAGGAATATTAAATCTTAAATATCTAAGTTCAAAACGATTTTATTTAGGAAATTTGCATTGTTGTCGTGTTAGAAGTACTTGATTTGTGTGGATGTCATTGCGAGCGAAGCCATGTACCGTATGGTACATGGCGAAGCGAAGCAATCCCCTTATAACCTGTCTTTGCAGGAGATTGCTTCGTCGCTAAACGCTCCTCGCAATGACACCTCGACATGAGA
>JBDRBN010000078.1:0-2521 GCA_043822785.1 Pseudomonadota bacterium | reverse complement strand
CAAAAATGTTGGAAAATATCTTGCAGAATACGCTTATCGCTTCAACAGAAGGCACACGCCGGAAACCCTTTTTCATCGCGCACTTACGGCCTGTTGCTTAGCAAAACCTGTAACTTTGTGTGCGTTATCTGGATAGGCATGAAAAAAACCACGCAACAAAAAAAAAACGGCCGATACATACACATGATCGCGCAATTGTACGGATCTTAAAATAACCAAAGGAGAAAGACATGAGTACTATGACACCGGTTCTTCCCTGCGCAACCTCTTTGGGGATCATCCGCATTTCTCCAGACTTAACAGGGTTTTCGGACGTAATTTCCAGTGGGGGATTTGTCTCTTCCCCCGCACCACAACTCTATTTGCCTACCAACGCTTCACAAGGAACGCGCCTTTTTAGTGGAAATGTCGGCGGCGAACATAAAAATGAAGGGGGACCATCTTCACCGTCAGGTGCTGGCAGTGGAAATGATAATCGTTCACGTAAAGCAGGGCCCTTCACACTTCTTCGAGCAGAAAACATTACAGATGCAGTGTCTCAGTACAACGATCTTTTAATTGCTCTCTCAAAAGATGATTGTTCAAAGGTGTTCGATCTGGAAGGTCTCGCGCTCGCCGTATTTGATGACGTACCTCTCATTGGTAAGAACAATCTTCCGCAAAGCATAACAACTGTTCGCTCGGGATTGATCATGTTAAGCCTCGATGCCTCTCAGTACGATGAGGCAGTCCTTCTCCATGACGTACTTTTTAACCTCGTTTTCTCGACGACAGCCGAAGAACCTTATGTACAGCATGTACAGCGCCTCAATTCCCTTTGGTCAAGGATGTTGAGAGGGAATTTCTTGGGGCTGGTTGAATTGGAGTCTGTTGTCCACGAATTGACGAAAAATATATCTAAACTGAAAAAGACCAATTTGGACGGAACGATAATGCGTCGCCTTGCCGCAGATCTCAAAACTTGGAGACTGGCAAAGATGCTGGACCGTGAGCAGACAATGACCGCTGCACGTATCGAGGTTTATATTCAGCAAGAGCATAAGACCGGACAGTCGTGGGGCGGAGGAAGAAGCCCCTCTAAATCTTGGAATCTGGACTTATATGAAGGTGGGTCTTCAGTAAGTCCTGTCGGTAAAAGGGAACCAGATCCAGTTAAATGGGCGGCTGCAATTGAATCGCAGATAGATCTCACTGAGGAGAAATCGAAAAGAGAGAAAAAGTAAACCCTGTAGGTCACCCCTAGGGGTGAACTGGCCCAACCTATTGATATGAATCCATAATTTTGATTTTTGCTGTATTTTCATCATACCACTTTGCACTGCTATAATTCCAATCCGCTGCATTTGCCACAAGGCCCTTTCTTACCGGATTGTCGTGCGTATAGTTGATTTTTTGCTTGAGTTCAGCCTCAGATCGAATCCCTCTATCATAGAAACGTATCTGCCAAATCTTTTGGCCAGGCTTTCTTCGTAGGATATTATATTGCCTGGCAAAATCACCCTTGATGGCGTTCATAATTTCAGAAATGTCGTAAAGCGATGATGGTTGGCATATCAGGTGGAAGTGATCTGGCATAATAACATACGCATATAAATAGAACCTCATCACCTGGCGATAGTAGAAAAACATTGCCTCTAAGAGTGCTGCTGATTTACCTCTACTGAAAACAGATTCTCTATCTTTGGTTACTGAGGTTAGGAAATATGCGATGTTATCGTGGTATCGTCTTAGGTTGGTCATGAAGAATCTGATATACAAGTTCAATGCCAAGATTGACGAGATTTGCATCATGTGAAAATATATAGGGATTCCTGCTGAACATATCTTTGAAGAGATTCGGAAATTGTAGCGATTCGCAGCACACTGTACAAATTTAATACAGCAAAATACATCAAAACGGCGGTAAGTATAATTATCTTGAAAACTTATTCTATTTCACCCCTAGAGGTGACCTACAGGATATTATAGGATATGTGGCAGAGCAGATTACCTAACCCGTGATGCCTTTGAAGTTCACCCTTGGGGCGTCGAACCAGAGTTTTTCGAGCTGATAGTAGTCGCGATCCTCTTCGTAAAATATGTGCGTGACCACATCGCCGTAATCCAAAAGCGCCCAGTGGCCTGAGTTCATGCCTTCGTTGCCCAAAGGCAGCACGCCATGATCCTTTTTAAGACCGTCGTGTATGGCGTGCGCTATTGCAGAGACCTGGCGGTCGGAGTTTCCGCTGCAGATCACAAAGAAATCCGTAAAGCTCGTAAGCTTTCTTAGGTCGAGCACCAGAATGTCTATAGCCTTCTTGTTGCTGGCGATCTTGGCTATATGTTTTGCCAAAGTGCGTGTTGTCATTCAGATCCTCCTGAATAATCTAATTTCTAATATCCACTGCTGTCGCGTTAGAGGTGTTAACTGGTTGAAATATAAGAATTCATTTTTCTCATGTCTAGGTGTCATTGCGAGGAGCGTTTAGCGACGAAGCAATCTCCCGCAAACACAGGTTATAAGGGGATTGCTTCGCTTTGC
>JBDRBN010000077.1:0-18573 GCA_043822785.1 Pseudomonadota bacterium | reverse complement strand
GAGGCTGCATCATGCATCGGGCCTCCTTGCCGTTGAGCCTTGGGCGGTTCACGGTTCGGAGGCTGTTTTTTACTCCCGCAAATGTCAAACCCTGTGAGTCCCCCAGCAGAGCTGGGGGTTTACCTTGAAGCAATTATTCTTCCCACTTAAGCGCTCCCTTGCCCAACGCAAACACGAGCGCCAAACCAAGCAGCGCAAGAAAGATGATTAGCTCCACCAACAAGACCGTCCCTTCCCCGGCAGCAATTGCTTTGTTAAACGCTATCGCCCACGGAAAGAGAAGCACCACCTCAACATCAAATATTATAAAAAGAACTGCTATGAGAAAAAACTTTATAGGAAATGGACGCCTTGTGCTAACAGCAGGATCAAGTCCGCACTCATAACTGATGAGCCTTTCTTTTGGTGCGCGTACACGTCCAATAAGAGCTGACAACGAGACGATCGCGCCCACAGTTGCAGCTATGAGTAAAAACAAAATTACTAGCGCCAGCATATCCCCGTTCATGGCAAAAAACCTTTCATCCTGAGTCCGCCTTTGGCGGACGAAGGATCTCGGGGGATCCTTCGATCGTCCCACCAACGGTGGGACGTCTTAGGATGAGCCTTAAGCTCAATTAAATCAAGTTTCTTGTCCAGCGTAAATGCTTAATAAATCTTCCGAAGACTCAATTATCGTTGCACTTAGGGGCTTTTTCCTATTAGGTCTGCGCCCCTATAAAGGAAGCGTCCCAACAAGCAGCGGCGCTGCATAAATATGAATCGTAAGATAGCGATAGTCCTAGGATTTGCCCTGTTTGCCATGTTCTTTGGCGCAGGCAACCTCATCTTTCCGCCAAGCCTAGGAAGACTTAGTGGCGACGAATATGTGTATTCTGCCATCGGGTTTCTTCTAACCGGCGTTGGCCTACCCTTGTTGGGAATCCTTGCTGTGGCAAAATCAGAAGGCGGAATCGATCACATAGCACGCCGGGTTGATCCCAGGTTTGCAAAGCTTATTGCAGTGATGATCATGTTAGCGGTCGGTCCGCTGTTCGCAATTCCCCGCACCTGTGCAACGACGTTTGAAATAGCAATCGCCCCCAATTTTCCGTTTCTAAATTCGTGGGCATTCTCTGCAATCTTTTTTGGCGTTGTTCTGCTATTCGCTCTCAATCCATTATCCGTGGTGGATAGAATCGGCAAGATACTCACGCCCCTGTTGCTCATATCTCTTTTTGTACTCATCGTTCGTGGAATCACAAATCCCATCGCAGGCCCAATATCCACTGGTATTACACATCCATTTGGCAAGGGTTTGGTCGAGGGTTATCTCACTATGGATCTCATAGGCGCGACTATCATGGGAATAATTGTTTTAAATGAAGTACGAAGCAAAGGCATATTTGAAAAGTCGCTCCAGATGAATACTATAATCAAAGCTGGCATCATATCCGCTGTATCCTTGGCTGTGATCTATGGCGGCCTCACGTATCTAGGCGCAACCATGAGCGCTCTGCCACAAAGTCTTACTCGCACTGAACTATTAATACACATCGCAAATTCGCTCTTTGGCAAGGGCGGCGCCGTCCTCCTTGGAATCGTCGTGTCAGTTGCATGCCTTACCACAGCGATCGGCCTCACAGTGGTCTGCGGCGAATATTTCAATAAACTCTCATACGGTAAGCTCAACTACGGAGCGATCTGCTGGGTTGTGGCAATAGCAAGCCTGATACTCTCGAATGCGGGCGTTGAGATGATAGTCAAGGTAGCTATACCAGTTCTCACAACTCTTTACCCTGCTGTAATGGCGATGGTCGTCTTGTGCGTAATCGGCGGCCCTTTGGAAAATCGCAATATCTGGCGTGGCGTTGTAGCTGGAGCCATGATCGTGGGCATCATCGATGCGCTGCACGCTGTCGGCATCGATTATGCTCCTATAAATGCCATGCGCGACTCGCTTCCATTTTCAAAGATGGGTATCGGTTGGGTCTTTCCATCGCTTGTGCTCGGAGCCTTAGGCGCATTGATAAGGGTTAAGCGACCTGAAAGGAGCTTTCGGTTGCTAGCCGTATGTCCAAGCCAACTGGCTACGCGCGTTGCCATATTTGACGATACTATACCTGTGTTCGACACATACATTCCGCACCATATGGATAGAGCAATGACACACGAAGAAAGAATGACGCAACTAGCTTCTATGAAGCAGGAGTTGGACAAGCGACTTAAAGAGCAGCACATTGATCTGTCTACCGTAGATGCAGTCACTGCGCGCGGAGGCTTTTTACATCCATTACCAGGTGGAGTTTATCGCGTGACCCAGCGAATGATCCGCGACCTTGAGAAAAACGCATGGCGGCAACATCCCTCAAACTGGGGAGCTGCCATAGCCTATGATATTGCAGAAGCTAACGACATCGACGCGTTCATAGTTGATCCTGTGGTGGTGGACGAAATGGACGAAGTAGCGCACTACTCTGGCTTGCCTCAGATCAGGCGCACGAGCATATTCCACGCATCCAACCAAAAGGCTGTGGTCAGGCGCGTAGCCAAAAACTTGTTGAAGCGTTATGACAAGATAAATGCGATCGTCGCTCACATCGGTGAAGGGACTTCTGTGGGCGCACACAGACAAGGCAAAGTTGTGGATGTGAATAACGCGCTAGACGGAGATGGTCCGTTCTCTGCAATCAACGCAGGTTCCTTGCCCACCGTGGATGTGGTGAAGATGTGCTTTGCACAAGGTGCCACTGAAGAAACGGTTCTGCACATGATCCGCAGCGCTGGTGGCGTTTTGGCCTACCTTGGAACCACGAGCCCAAAGAATATAAACAGACTTATCGAACAAGGCGATGAAAAGGCCAATGCTGTCATCCGTGCTATGGGATATCAGGTCGCAAAAGAAATAGGCGCTCTCGCTGCAGTGCTTAGGGGGCAGGTGCACGCCATAGCGCTAACAGGCGAGTTTGCTGCATGCGAAGCGCTTACAAAATACATTAGATTTATGGTAGGTTTTTTGGCTCCTATCTTCGAGTACCCTGGCGAATCAGAAACTGAAGCGCTGGTGCGTGGCGCTTTACGGGTTTTGCGCGGCGAAGAAGAAATGCTTGAATATAATTAAGTGATTAGTGACTAGTAACCAGTGACCAGCAATCGGTTTTTACTGGTAACTAATCACTGGTCACTGGTCACTAATTATGACTTCCAACATCTTTCATCTAGGCATTGATTTAGGTTCCATATCCCTCAAGGTTGCTCTGCTCAATGAGCAGCTGGAGATTGTCTTTGCCAGATGGGTGCGCGTGGCTGGCCAGCCTTTACTAGCCCTCTCGTTGCTTCTTGACGAGCTAAACTCAATATACAGCAATGCTACGATAATGAGTGTCGGCATAACTGGCAGCGGCCGCAGCCTTATAGAAAATAAGATCCCCTCCAAATCAGTAAACGAGATCTCTGCTCAAGCAGAGGCAGTGGCCACGCTTTATCCTCATATACGCACGGTGATCGAGATCGGAGGCCAGGATTCAAAACTCATAATACTTGATGAGGACAAAACATCTGAGCTTTTATCGGTTCGTGACTTTCGAATGAACGAACTGTGCGCCGCAGGCACAGGAGCATTTCTCGACCAACAGGCTGCAAGGCTGGGGCTTACCATCGACGATTTCGCCAAGCTCGCGTTAGACGCAAAAAATCCTGCTCCAATAGCTGGCAGGTGCGCTGTGTTTGCAAAGACCGATATGACGCATCATCAACAGGAGGGCAAAGCGCTTGCTGACATCGTGGCAGGGCTGGGCGAAGCCCTTGCGAGAAGTTATCTCGCCAACCTAGTGCGCGGAAAAGATTTGCCCAGACCGATCTCATTTCAAGGCGGCGTGGCTTCAAACGCTTCGCTCGTTGCCACATTTCGCAGATTGCTTAATGTAACTGCGGATGATGAATTTATTGTTCCCAAACACCACAAGGTCATGGGCGCTATCGGGGCTTGCCTTAAGGGCGCTAAGGAATGGAATGCACAAGGATCTGTTAACCTCTCTCTGCTGATCTCGCTTTTAAGCGCTAAGAAGGATACTGCAGATCATGCTTATAAATTTGCTTCTGCGCTAGGTGAACCCTTGAGCGAGCCAGCACTAAAACCCATTGAGCCCGACCTTACCAGGCTCGAGCTCAAAGAAAAATATCTGGGCATAGATGTAGGCTCTGTATCAGTAAAGTTCGTCGTGCTTGGACCCCAGGGTATTGTGCTTTCTGATTATCGCTTCTCTGACGGAAAACCTTTAGAGGCTCTTCGCACAATGCTCGCAAATATGTGCGATAGACTAAATCCCTCTGAGGTCGCAGGCGTCGGCGTAACAGGAAGCGGACGCCATTTTGTTGGAAAACTCATAGGTGCGGATGCGATACGCAACGAGATCACAGCTCAAGCGCTAGCAGCAAACCTCATATGTCCTGATGTTGATACTGTGATGGAGATTGGCGGGCAGGATGCCAAGTTCATGCGCCTAGATAAAGACCGCCCTTCGCACTTTGCCATGAACCGCGTGTGCGCAGCAGGCACAGGCGCATTTCTTCAAGAACAATCCAAAAGGCTCGAGGTTGATCTAAACGCCGAGTTCGCAAACATGGCGTTTGAAAGTAAGCGCCCCGCTCTGCTTGGTGCTCGCTGCACAGTGTTTATGGAATCTGATTTGGTTTCTCATCAGCAGATGGGATTTGAAAAAATAGATCTGGTCGCCGGGCTGGCAAACAGCGTGGTAGCCAACTACATGGAAAAGGTTGTGGCAGGATTTTCCCTAGGTAAACGAATACTCTTTCTAGGAGGTGTTGCTGAAAACAAGGCTGTGACAGCAGCGCTTGAAGCCAGTACTGGGAAGAGCGTTATGACATCAACAGTCGGCAAACTATCTGGTGCAATAGGCGCTGCCTTAGCGGGAGTACAAGCAGTAAAAGATCGCGGCAAGCGTACCAAGAGCTTTTCTTTACAGGACACAAAACTTAAGTTCGAACGCAAGATGTGTGAGGACTGTGCAAACCATTGTCAGATCGTTGTAACAGAGGGCGATGTTCAAAGGTTTTTTGGAGGGCGCTGCGGCAAATGGGATTCTAATACTTCAAGACCGTTAAAGGTTAAGGATTCTCTACTAAAGCAACGCCAAGAACTCATATTCAACACCAATAAAGTCGTTTCCTCCCTTATCCCTTATCCCTCATCCCTAGTCCCTGCTTTTCGCATAGGTATTCCTCGTGCGCTCTTTGCGTTTGACATGCTGCCAGCATGGAAAACCTTCTTTGAACACTTAGGCTGCGAAGTTGTGCTTTCGCCTGAAACAGATGATAAAATTTTAAGCGAAGGCATAAAGCGCCTCGTGGTAGAGACGTGCTTGCCGGTAAAGGCATTTTGCTCTCACATCCATTGGCTTGATAAGCGCGGTGTTGATTTTATATTCGTGCCCTCTTTAGTCATCACAGGATGCGATGCTCACGGCAAGGAGACCGCGCATTGCCCATACATCCAATCGCTCGTTCAGTTTGCAAAGCCCGTTGCTAAAACTCCCTTACTCAATCCGGTCATAAACTGGAAGCTCGATCCCAATAGCGAATGCGTGGCCATGGCAGGTTTGGCACCCCTGTTAGGTAAAAGCCATAAGCAAGCAAATCTTGCATGGAGAGCCGCTGCTAAAGCACAACAGGAATTTCGAATCCAACTCAGAAACATAGGCATGGAAGCACTCAAAAATCTAGCATCAGGAAAAATTTCGCGCGCATTTGTTCTTTTGGGCAAAGACTACAATGTGCTGGATGAGAGACTCTCTTCACGCATCGCATCTATACTGGAGGCGCAGGGCGAAACAGTGCTCACGCAGGATATGTTGGCGGCTGACGATGGTAATTATTCAGCAGCATATCGCACTATGTATTGGTCGCACGGAAAGGAGATACTTTCTGCTGCACAGATCGCTGCCAAAACTGATCAGCTCTATCCAATTTTGATCACGAGCTTTGGGTGCGGCCCTGACTCATTCACCATAAAGTTCACAAGGGATATAATGGGCAAAAAGCCCATGCTGGTTCTTGAAGTGGATGAGCACAGCTCTTCTATAGGAATGGAGACAAGGATTGAGGCGTTTATTGATTCGCTGCCTTCTAAAACACAACTGAGCTCACCTGATTTTCGCAAAGCCTTTGTTCCCCAGGACAAGATAAAGCGTGTTTTCCTGCCTAACTTCTCAGATCACGGTTATGCGTTTGCAGCGGCTCTACGAACTTTGGGTTTCACGCCTGTTCTCACGCCTCTGCCGGATGACGAATCAGCAAAGCTCGGAGCAAAATACGCCTCTTCTGGTGAATGTCATCCATATGTGCTCATGCTAGGTGATTTTCTCAAGGTAGCGAGCAAGGATGAGGATCTTTCTGATGCCTGCTATTTTATGCCTGAATCAGGTGCATGTCGGGTAGGGCAGTTTGGAGCCCAGATGCGCCTGGCTGCAGAGGATATGGGTGTAAGCCTTCCGGTGTTTACGCGTATAGAGGATTTGGCTTCCTCATTAGGCACCCATCCAAGGCTAGGATATGTGAGGTCGCTTTTCACATATTGGGAAATGATGCGCGGCATGGACTTTCTTTCTCAAAAACATCTTGAGACCAGGGCTTATGAAACCGTGCCAGGTGCGGCTGATAACGTGCGTGAAAAAGCGCGAGAGATTCTTATGGAATGCATATTTGATGAAAAGCCGCTGGATGGTCTGAAAAAAGCAAGCGAACTTTTGAGCGCTGTGCCGACTGATCGCTCGCAACAGAGGGTAAAAATCGGAATTACAGGAGATTACTTCACGCGCATATGCGATTATGCTAACGGAGAAATGTTCAGGGATATAGAGAGGATGGGTGGAGTGGTCATGCTTCCACCATCCATGTCTGAATTCGTAAAGTACAATTCATACCAAAAACCCGCAGCTGATTTTAAACATAGAAACGTAGCAGATTTTTTGCAGTCATCTGTGCTTCGCTTTGTGGTTGAAAGCCGTGAAAAGCGCGTGCGCAAAATTGCAGGATCTGATCTGGACTATGATATACCGCTCGAATACAATAGGGCAAAGAAACTCATTGAGCCATATATGGACATGAAGTTGCCCGCCGGGCTCACAGGATCTGTGGCTGCTATTTTAGAACAGATCGCAGCTGGTGCAGATGGGATAGTTAGCGCTATCACGTTTCATTGTAATTATGGTCTGGCCATAGGGTCGGTCTTAAGTCTCATAGATAAGGATCATCCAGATATACCAAAGCTTACGCTCATATTTGAAGGGCTCAAACCAACTCACAATCGCTTAAGGCTTGAGGCATTTATGGAACGGGTGCATGATGCTGCCAAAAGAAGGAGGATGGCTACTCGTCATTCTGAGCCCTTCGACTCGTGAAACTCGCTCAGGGTAAACTCCGCGAAGAATCCCCGAAAATACGAAGGAGAAAACTATGCTAATAGGATTTGTCTTGTTCGGTTTTTTGGGCATTGCCACAGCAATTGTAATAAGTGCATTTAAGCGCTCTATCGCATCTAAAAAGCTAGAGCTCACAGGCGAGGTCTCGCTCGTGCTCTTCCCCATCTTCGGCCTTATCATTATATTATATCCGCTCGTGGCCGTGCGCGTGTCCGAGCTTCCCTGGTATGGCAGGGGCGTTGTGTACATGATCGTGTTTTTCATAGTGCAGTATTTGGTAGGTTTGCTTCTTACCAAACTAAACAAATGTCCGTGGAATTATTCTGGAAAAGGTTCTTTTGGCGGCCTTGTGCACATCTCCGATGCTCCGTACTGGTTTATAACAGGCCTCGGCATCGAACACGTCTACCCCTGGGTCAAGGCAACCGCAGTGGCGCTGGGGTGAAGCGCCTTGTCTCTTCATTCTGAGCTGCTTTAATTGTGGCGCATTTTCCTAAGCACCTTGGTTGCAGCTTCGCGCACCATAGTCCCCTCATCATTAAGCCTCGTTTCGATCCTGAGGGCAATCTGCTGCCGATCGGCGGGTTCCAAACGCGGCGCGATATCCCCAAGCGCATAGATCGCAGCTTTGCGCACATCAGTCCACTCAAAAGGCGGCTACAAATGACGAGGCGGCCCCTCATCATTAACCCTCTCCGCGATCTCGAGGGCAAACTTCAGTTGGTTGGCTGGATCCAAACGGGGCACGATACTATGAAGTACCAAGATCGCTGCTTGGCGTACCTCGCCGGATTGAGCTTCAAGCCTATCTGCAACCTTATGGGCTAGACAGAGGAGTTCGGCACGATCCAGATAGGGCACTATCTTCCCAAGCGCCTCGGTCGCAGCATAGCGCGCATTACTCCACCCATCAAGCCTCTCTGCGATTCTGAGGGTGGGTTCAAGGCGATCGCTGGGATCCAAACGTGGCACGATATTGCTAAATGCTTTGATTGCAGCATTTGCGAACGGCCCCCACTGCTTCAGCCTCCCTGCGACCTGACTTGCTACCTTGAGCAGATCGGCACGATCCAAATCGGACACAAGCTTCCCAGACGCCCAGAGCGCAGCTTTGCGCACATCTGCATTCCCATCGCCAAGCCTCATTGCGATAATGAGGGCAGATCCAAGCGGGAGCCAAGGGCGATCAGCAGGATCCAAATGCGGCGCGATATTCGCAAACGCCTCGATCGCAGCTTTGCGCACATCTGCATCACCATCTTCAAGCCTCCCTGCGATCTTGAGGGCAGTTCCAAGGCGATCGCTGGGATCCAAACGTGGCACGATATCATTAAGCACCCAAAGCGCTTCTTTACGCCTCTCCCCTACCTTAGCACCAAGCCTCTCTTCGACCTTCTGAGCTAACTTGAGGCAGTCAGCGGGATCCAAATGTGGCACGATATGCCTGAGCGCATTGATCGCAGCGTACCGTACATATCCGTCCTCATCACCAAGCCTCTCTGCGATCTTCTGAGCTACTTTGAGGCGATCGCCGGGATCCAAATCGGGCACGATCTTTTTAAGCGCCTCTTTCGCAGCATCGTGTGCTAGTCCATCATAATTGTAATACATCTCCTCAATCGTACGTCCGTCCCTGTGACCAAGCCCGCTTTCGACCTTAAGGGTGTGATCGAGTTGTAACGATTTGTCCAAATGAGGCACGATCTGGCCAAGCGCCCTGATTGCAAATGCGCGCACTTCATCGTTCTGATGATGCGCACGGATCTCCTCAAGCATGAGTGCGAAATTAAGACAAGTGGCCTTGTCCAAATCAGCAACGATCTGACCAAGCGCCCATTCTGCAGCATCGTTCCACTTATTCGGATTTCCTGTTAACAGAAAGTTGTGTGAAGAATGGCGATAGACTTGAGCATCGTCCCACTCATTCGGATTTTTAGTTAACTCTTTAAGTCTCTGTTTAAATATACGATAAAAACTATCAGGGCACACGCCGAGTTTGTCCAAATGGTACATGATAAACACGTGGGGAAAGAAACTAAAACAAGTAGCATAACCTACTTTTGGATATTTTACTATAATACCTTTGGTTAGCAGGTAGTCATACTTTTCATCGCTTGACGCTGCCTCTAGCTTCTCGGTGGGTTTATCAGGCGCTGCTATGTATCCATTAGCGCCGGCAGCAAATGCATGAGCATGTAGAGGAGTAAATGTCGGTGGCTTCAAGGGTGATAGGACATGAAGGACTACCTCGTTGGCGAGCTTTATATCCGATGAAATGGAAAATGGTCTTGTGTTTGGAAAGAGGCTGTTTTGTGGCGCAGCAAACCCATTGATTAATCCATTGCTACTTCCGTGAGCATAATAATCTCCGGTAGTAGAAACATAAGAGGCTAACGTAGTAGGAGGAAACGCAGACAGTGTGAAGGTCGAAATACCAAGCGCTGCTGCAGCATTGAATGTTCCTATGCATGATGGATTAAGTGTAAATGTCATGTCCTATTATCGCAGATCTCATGAATTTGTTGCGTACTTTTATATTAACGATAAATAAAGCTATAATCCCATGATATCTATAACTAATAAGATGGCCTCAGATATGTTATGGTCTAAAGTACTCTGCCTTCTCGTCAATCGATATGCCGGCGGATGCTCCTTTGTGTACAGACGAAGAAAGAACATACCGAGTTGCACGGTGAGCACCGATTCTTGAGATCAGTCCATGCTTAAGCAAAGGTTTCATGACGTGATGAGAGCCTGGCGCAGTGATCTTCAAGGTCTTTGCAATTTCACCAATACTCATGCTTCCCTTCTCCCTGAGAACTCGAAGCAGCTTTTCCTGGCGCACGGTCAACGCAATGGGTTTCATTGCAATGGGACCTATGCTTATGATGCGCTGTTCAACCCTTCGCAAGGTTTCGAGAACAGCTTCAGCCATAAATTCCAACCATCCTCCCAAATCTGCACCTTCAATCTGAACGCGCTGGAGAGCTTTTATGTAAAGCGCCCTATTCTCCAAAAGGACCTCATCAAGGGCAAAGACATGCAGGTTGTCAAAACCCTTTCTGTACAATTCCCACACGGCAAGCGCCCTTGCGACTCGTCCGTTGCCATCCCTAAAAGGATGTATCTCGACAAATCTTAAATGAAGAATAGACGAAGAAAACACTGCCGGAAACGCCTTGGCCGGGCCATTCAACCATTCAAGCAAAGCATGCATCAGGCCCTTCACATCCTGCCATCGTGGTGCAACGTGCAAACCAGCGCTCACAGATTCTTTGCGATAAGCCCCGATGTGCCCTTCATCCACAGCTTCATGAGCGATGATCTTGTGAAGTTTGAAGATATCTGACTCGCTCATATTGGTGACCTTGTCTCTTTTTTGAATCCATGCAAGGGCCTTGAGATAATTTTGGGCCATCTTCACATGGCGGTCTGGATAACCAATTGCTTCCTTTCCTTCAAGCAGGCCTTGCACAGCCTCCAATGAAAGCGTGCACCCTTCAATTGCTGTGGACCCCCATGCCAGACGGGCACGCGCATCTACGACAAGTGACGGAACCCATGGAACCTTGACCAGGGAATTTTGAATGCGCTCTTTGTGCGCACTTATATCTTCAAGCAGGCGGTATAGGTGGGCTGAGGGTTGAAAATGCGGTGAAAAGGTCTTTTTCATAACATAAAGCTTACATAAAGTGTATCATAAAGTCAATTCTGAGCGCAGTTGAAGGGTCAATCTTACAGCCTTCTCTTATGGCCTGAAGCGCACTGCCTTCTCGTCGATCGATACGACGGCTGAGGTGGAGTGTTCTGGGATGAGCTGATATGTTTTAGTGAGGGATACGCCTATGCGTGTTGGTTTTAAAAGTTGGGCGATCTTCTTCTGTGCTGAAAGATCGGGAAATGCAGGATACCCAGGGCTAAAGCGCTCGCCAACATCAGGCGCAATGCCCAGCTCCTTTCTTATGAGATCGTGCCCGTATTGAGTTGTGGCTTCTGCAAATGATGCTGCAAGCCCTTTTAGAAAAAACGCATCGCTGTATTCGTGGTTTTTGAATTTTTTTGTAGCAGCTGCGTTTACGCCATCGCCTACTGTGGCAAGCTGAATGGCCACAAATCCTAAGTCAAAAAAATCAGCTACACACCTATGTGGCATTGTGCGCTCCCTTGGAAAATCAAAGCGAAATGGCTTGCCCTGATCACTATATGCTATCAAGCCGTTATTTTTCTTTTCGCATTTGAAATAGCCATACACGATCTTGGGTGTGATGATGTGTTGTGCGCGACACATGACCATCATGCGCTCATAGATGGGAAGGGCCTTAGAGTCTGCACCCTTTCTAAATTGCCAGCGGGATAGAAAAAGCGCCTTTTTATCCAGAAGCGCTTCTACGTCGTCTAAAGGGATATCATCTAGTACGACTGCTCCAAAAAATGGGGGTGTGATATGTTTTTTGTCTATGTGATGACAACGTTCTTGTGCAATGTTCTCCATCTCAGTTAGCCCTGAAAACGCATCTACACAATAACACACCTTGCCTTCATATGCCTTGGCCAATGTATCTTTTACAAAGGATTTGGTGAGCGCTGCTCCGCCACAAAGAACCGGAATATTCAAACCAGCCTCTTGAAACACCTGCAAATCCTCGCGCATGATCTCGGTGGAGCTCACCAAAAGCCCTGATAAACCTATTGCATCTGCGTTGTGCGCTTTCACTGCTTCTAAAATAGCAGAGGCTGGTTGCCTGATCCCCAGGTTTATAACGCGAAAGCCGTTGTTGGAGAGTATGGCATCCACCAAATTCTTGCCTATATCGTGCACATCGCCGCGCACGGTAGCCAACACTATCGTAGCCCTGTTAACAACTTCCTCGCCTTTCATATATGGAGTAAGAAGATCTATGCTCGCCCGCATGGTTTCAGCTGCCTGAAGCACAAAGGGAAGCGCAAGAGCACCTTTGCCGAAACTCACACCCACTTCCTGCATTGCAGGAAGCAGTACGCTGTTTATTATCTCCTTGGGTGGCGTGCGTTCAAGAAGCTCTTTGATGAGCGCATCAAGGCCCTCTTTGCTTCCATCCTTGACTTTGAGCCTAAGTGCTTCTTCGGGCGTCTTGGGTGCGCACTTTGCAGCGTGCTCCTTAAACGATACGTCGGATGTCTCGATGTATTTAATAAACTCTAAGAGCGGATCTCCTTTGGAATCATCTCCACCTATGAGTCTTTCGCACAAAATCCGCGCTTCTTTTGGAATTTGATCTAGGGGAACTATTTTAGCAGGATTTATGATCGCAGCATCCAATCCTGACTTGATAGCGCGCTGTAGAAAAACGCTGGTAACTAACTTCCTGCCTTTTGGTGGCAGGCCAAAGGATATGTTGCTGACTCCCAGCAAAACCCTGACCCCGGAAATGCTTTTCTTGATGTTGGCAATTGCATCAAGCGTTTCTCTGCCTGCGCTTTTAAGCTCTGCGTCTCCGCTGGCTAAAGTAAATGTGAGCGGATCGATGAGAAGATCGCCCACTTCAAACCCTTCTTCATTTGCCATATCCACCAGGCGTTTTGCTATGGCGAGCTTGCGCTTTACTGTCTTGGCCATGCCGCTCTCATCTATGGTAAGCGCTACCACAGCTGCGCCAAAGCGCTTTGCAATGCCAAGGATCCTTTTAGCTTTTACTCCCCCATCCTCCAGATTAATGGAGTTGATGATAGGACGAGCCGGAATCAAAGCAAGCGCAGCTTCGAGTGCATCTGGATTCGTGGAATCTATCATGAGTGGCACATCGGATTTAAGCGCCAGCCTCTTTACCATTTCTACAAGGTCGGCCTTTTCATCCCTGCCGGCATATGCCACGCATAGGTCCAGCGCATGGCTTGCCCTTGCAGCATCCTTTCCAACGTCTGCCATAGCATCATAATCCGATGCCAGAAGAAGCTCCCTGAATTTCTTGGATCCGTTCACGTTGGTCTGCTCTGCAATGAGAAACGGCTTTGGCTCCTGATCAAGTGAAACCGCAGTGTACAGGCTTGAAACAGTATCACTGTACCTTTCTCGCGCTTGCCCTGAGCGAAGCCCAGCACCGTCTGGTGCTGGGCGTAGTCGAAGGGTTTCTCGCCTAAGTTCTGTTGCAAGCGCCGCAATATGATCCGGAGTTGTGCCACAGCATCCCCCAACCATGGATATTCCATATGAGCGTATAAATTCACAAAGCATCTTGGCAAATTCCTTTGGTGATAAATTATATACGGATTTGCCTCCTACGTTTTCTGGCATTCCTGCGTTGGGCTGGCACACAATGGGAAATGGAGAGGAATCTGCCAGGGTGGCAAGATGCTCTTCCATATCCTTGGGACCTGTTGCGCAGTTTATGCCAAACGCTATTGGTTTATATGGAGCTATAGTTGCAAGCGCTGCAAGAATTTCTGTTCCCAGAAGCATGGTGCCAACTCTTTCTATGGTAACAGATACGATGATGGGAAGATGCGTTTTCTTATTATTGAAAACCCTTTTGCACGCGCTAGCAGCTGCCTTGACCTGAAGCGGATCCTGGCACGTTTGTATTATTATGATATGGACGCCGCCATCCATGAGCGGGCCTATCTGCTCTGCATAGGCAGCCTCAAGCTCATCAAAGCCGATATTGAGAAGTGTGGGAAGTTTGGAAGTAGGGCCGAGCTCTCCTGCAACAAAGTGCGCACCAGAAGCTGCCTCTGCCTGCTTTCGTGCAAGCTTTGCAGCTGCGAAGTTTATTTCTTGCACGCTGTTTGCAAGGCCGTGTTCAGCCAGCACGACTCGAGACGCACCAAAGGTGTTTGTGGTTATTATGTCTGCGCCTGCATCCAGATAGGCTCTATGAATATCTGAGATGACATCAGGCTTTGAGAGGCAAAGCTCCTCATTACATTCTGCACGTGCGCCTTTGGCATCTAGCATGGTGCCCATGGCGCCATCAAAAACAAGAATACGTTCCTTGAGTGTTTTTAGAAAGTCGGAGTTCATAAAATCAGCCTATACTACGGAGATTGCTTCGTCACTATCGCTCCTCGCAATGACACTGGCGCATTATTCAGTATCTATCTTTTTTAGATTATTCAACAGATGAATTGGGCGGGGGGATCCTTCGACTCCGCCCAGCACCGTCTGGTGCGGGGCTTCGCTCAGGATGACAACTTGCGGCGGATAGCTGTTATTGCAAGCATAGCAGCTATGGCCATGAGTGGCATAATTTGGAACGAATTTGATAAAGTTAAAAATTGGCAGCCATTGCCATAGCCGTTACCCTTCAAGCGGCCAGGGCCAAAATCAGTGTTAGCGCCTTCAGCAGGCGTGGGCGGAGTGGTGTTATACTGAACTGAGGATCCACCGCTACCACTGTCACCATAAGGACAATCGTACTGACCCTGCGCTGGATTATAGAGGTTACGACAATTATCGCACCAGTCGCCTATGCCATCGCCATCGCTATCCAGCTGATCTGTGTTGTAGTCATTGGGGCAGTTGTCGATGGTATCTTCAAACCGATCGCCATCTGTGTCTGTGCAAAAAGCAGGATCTTGAGTGGGATTGTACACGCTCCTGCAGGTATCCAGATAATCCACTACTGTGTCCATGTCAGCATCATCACATGCGTCGCCAATGCCATCTTTATTCCAATCGATCTGAAATCCAGCCCTGAGCTCAAGATCGGTGATGTTGTTGTCCATGTTTACATCGCAGTTGTATTGATCTTTGTCGCAGTCGCCGTTTCTGGCTAAAGTGCAGTTATCTACTGGCTCGCCATCAGGGATGCCGTCATTGTCAGAATCGCTCATATCCGTGTTGTCGATGACGCCATCACAATCAGAATCCAGATACAGGATGCCATATTCGTGGACCGTACAAGCTGCTTGCGCTGCTATTGGCACAAAAAGGATAAAGGCAAAAAGAAGTGCAATGGCCAAACGCCGTATAATCATGGGCATCCTCTTAACACGCTCGTTTTCTTGCCGCCATAGGTATTTTCGAAAGTTAACGCCAAAAGTTGCGCGTTTTCTTATAAGGCCCTAAGTCGGCGAAAATCCGATATAATTGCTGCTGAAGCAACCATGAGAAGGATTGATAACATGCTACCTGGCAGGCTCACAGCGCCATAACCTGCCAAAATACTGCAGCTGCTGTGAGTTCCAAGTGATGTATATCTGGGATCTTGTTCACCGGTAGGCGTAGAAACTGCGGGCATGGCAGCCTGGGTTTCGCATGCATCTCCGCGAGACATGCCGCCTGTATTCTCTTGACCCGGGTTAAATACCGTAGGGCAGTTGTCGTCGTCGTCACCAATTCCATCGCCATCATAGTCAGCCATGCAGGCATCGCCAAAACCATCGTTGTCAGTGTCTAGCTGGCTTAAGTTAGCCACGAACAAGCAGTTGTCGCAAGCATCGCCCACGCCATCTAGATCGCGATCATCCTGTTCTGGATTATAATCTTCCAGGCAGTTGTCCACATCATCATATATATGATCGCCGTCAAAGTCTGTGCATGCATCTGGATCTTGAGTGGGATTGACTACGCCTGGACAATTGTCGAGATAATCATCAAAACCATCTGCGTCGAAATCCTCGCAGGCATCGCCTATCCCGTTTTTGTTCCAGTCTGCCTGATTTCCAGCACCCTTTTCAGCAGCAGTTACGACCGTATCCTGGTTCACGTCGCAATATAACTCCTGAACCTGACATGCGCCATTGGGATGCAAGTCACAGTTATCCACGCCATCTGTTACGCCATCGCCATCGCTGTCAGCAGCAAAAGCTGGTGCTGAAATCAAAGCTATGGCAACTAAAATAAAAATTGAGATAAAAGTTCTTGTCTTCATGACTTCTCCTGATTCAGGTATCCCCCTCCAGTTCAATTATCGGTTGTTTTCAAAAAATGTTGCGTAAACAATGCGTCTTTTGCGCACATCGATAAATAGTGTAATGATATCAAGATGTTATGCTGCTAAAAATAGGGCAAAAAACAGAATAAAAGCCTGATTTGCAATTGTTCTAGCAATTTTTACACACAGCGGGTAGGGAGGCCCCATGTCTTCAAATGAAAAAAGGATTCTGATTACTGGCGCAACCGGCTCTTTGGGCACGGCCTTCACACAAGCCTTGGCAGAAACAGGCGCCAAAATGGTGCTAGGATACCATAGAAACAAGGATAAGGCCCTTGAGTTAAAGGAAAGCATACGAGGCGTTGCAGCCTTAGTGGATGCAGTGAGCATAGATCTCACCAAACCAAAAGAGCCTCTACACCTAATCGAGCGCTGTAATGAAGTAATGGGCGGAATCGATGTGCTCATACACTGCGCATCGCTATTTGAAAAAACACCGTTGGGCTCTGTGACTAGCGAAAAGTGGGATGAAATAATAGACGCTGATCTCAAAGTTGCTTTTTTTCTTGCGCAAGCAGCAGCGCAGAACATGAAAGAAAAAGAAGGCTCCATGATCTTTCTTTCTGACGTGGCTGTGCAAAAACCATATGGGAGCTATTTGCCCTATTGCATTGCAAAGGCAGGGATAGAAGCCTTGGTTCGCGGGCTCGCGCGCACGCTTGCGCCACACGTTCGAGTAAACGCAATTGCGCCGTATTTAGTGACAAGGCCAAATGATATGTCGGACAAGGGATGGGTCGATCTCATAAACAAAACTCCTATGAGAAAGCCCAACACCATTGAAGAAATAGTCGGGCTCGTGAAATGGCTTGTGTTTGATGCACATACTACTACGGGACAGGTTATAGCGGTGGATGGGGGGAGGTTGTTGCGGTAGCTCTGTTCCAGAAGTTCAGTCTGTCATCGCGAGGAGGCTGAAAGCCGACGTGGCGATCCCCTTGATTGAAGGAGATTGCTTCGTCCCTTTCGACTTCGCTCAAGGTCCCCGCAATGACAAAAGAGGATTAAGCATGTTTACAGTATCGAAGACATTTTCTTTTTGTTATGGGCACAGGCTGCTGAAAGATGAAGGCAAGTGCAGACATCTTCACGGTCATACTGGCCGGGCAACGTTTGTTTTAGGTAGCGATGCTCTGGATGATAAGGGCATGGTGTTTCATTTTGACAGGCTTAAGGAGACCGTAGGCAGATGGCTTGAAGAAAATCTAGATCACGTGCTTCTTCTGCACAAAGACGATCCTGTTGCAGACCTGCTAAAAACCAAAGATGAGCGTTTTTTGGCCATGGATTCAAATCCCACAGCTGAATCCATTGCCAAGATGCTATTTGATACTGCGGTGAAGTTCGAACTTCCAATTATTAGCGTTGAAGTCTGGGAATCCGACACGTCAAAAGCGACCTATACAAAACAAAAAGGCCGATGAGCTATAAACCCATCGGCTTCACAAAAATATTTACTACACTTCCTCGTTGTTGGTGGTGGAAGTGGGGAGCGTTAGAAGAACGTATATCCCCCTCCAATTTGCATCTGGAAACCGGCGTTCTCCTCCTCGGGAACATAGCTCCCACCCATGCCGATAGCAATAAACGCTCTATATCCACACGGATGCAACTCGATCTGGGGCTGGACGTAGATGCTATGTGCGGCGTTTCCCTTTCCCACAAGGTCTAAGCCACGCCATCCGGCCGCTATCTCAACAATTAATTCAGGTGGAACTTCTATGTGGCCAAAGGATAGCCCTGCACTCGCCCCCATGCCGGACGCACCTCTCGACTCAACGATTTCTATTCCAGAAATTCTATCATATCCCGTATGAATATAGCCGACGCTGCCCTCAAGCGATAACATCCACTTGTCCCCGAGATTGAACACCGATTCTAATGTTACGGGAAAATAGCAATCAGTTGCCCGATATTCTCCGGATTCGGGTTGAGAGAAATAGGGACCGTTGATCCATGTTAGAGATAAGTTCTGGTGAAAGCCGTCCAATATAGGGTGAACCGCCATCTCTTTGTCTGCCATCTTATCCTCCTCCTCCCCCTGTTTCATGTTCGATCTAAATATATTATCTTATCGTCGTTTTTTTTTTTTTAGTTGCGCACAGTACTGTCCGGTTAAAAGCATAGAAAAAGCCTGCCCTTTCTGTTAAAACGAATACTGGTTTGATCCCGCAAACGCAGTATTCACAGGAGGTACAGGCTTATGGCTCATCACAATACCATCATGGCGCAAATGCTCAAGT
>JBDRBN010000076.1:0-7147 GCA_043822785.1 Pseudomonadota bacterium | reverse complement strand
AATGGAACAATCTGAACGATCCATCCTCAGTTCGATTAGGCACAACGCTGAAGATCTTTAAGAACTAACCTAAAACCAAATCCAAAATCCGAATATCGAAATTCGAAGGAATATTTAATGCTGAATATCCAATATCAATTCAATGTTCGGATTTAACAAAAACAGGGACAGCTTATAGGCCATCCCCGTTTCTCATTCATCTATCTAAACTTCTGTACTATTGCCTACCCTCAACAAGTGCGTTTACCACATTTGGATCTGCAAGGGTTGATGTATCGCCCAGGTTTGAAATATCACCCTCTGCTATCTTGCGCAAAATGCGGCGCATGATCTTGCCTGAACGCGTTTTTGGCAGGGCATCTGTAAAATGAAGTTTATCTGGTGTTGCGATCGGGCCGATCTCTTTGCGCACGTGCATTACAAGGGCTTTCTTCACGTCATCGCCCTTTGCCTGGCCTGCCTTGAGGGTTACATAGGCATACAGACCCTGCCCCTTAATCTCGTGTGGAAAACCAACCACTGCAGCCTCTGCAACTGCAGGATGCGAAACAAGGGCCGACTCCACCTCGGCAGTGCCGATGCGGTGGCCAGATATGTTGATGACATCATCCACGCGGCCCATGAGCCAGAAGTAACCATCATGATCCACGCGTGCGCCATCGCCAGTGAAGTACACTCCGGGGAACATGGTAAAATAGGTTTCTTTAAAACGTTCGTGATGGTTGTACACGGTGCGCATTATGCCGGGCCATGGTTCTTCGATGACCAGGTAGCCGCCTTCATTCGGGCTACAAGTGCTGCCGTTTTCGCGAATGACCTTGGGCTTTACTCCAAAGAACGGAAACGTTGCTGAACCCGGCTTTGTGGCAATAGCGCCCGGCAGCGGGGTAATGAGTATGCCGCCGGTTTCTGTTTGCCACCACGTATCCATGATGGGTGCCTTCTCATGGCCGATGTTCTTGTAGTACCATATCCACGCTTCCGGGTTTATGGGCTCACCGACTGAACCCAAAATCCGAAGCTTTGAAAGATCGTGCTTTTGTGTCCACTGCTCGCCTTCCCTCATGAGCGCGCGGATGGCTGTGGGAGCTGTGTAAAATATGGTGACCTTGTGCTTTTCGCAAACTTCCCAGAACCGGCCTGCATCAGGATATGTTGGTATGCCCTCGAACATGAGCGAAGTAGCACATGTGAGAAGTGGCCCATAGACGATATATGTGTGGCCTGTTACCCAGCCAATGTCAGCCGTGCACCAAAATATATCATCATCATGATAGTCGAAGATATACTTGAACGTAGTGCCTGCGAACACCATGTAACCGGCTGTTGTGTGCAGCACGCCCTTGGGTTTGCCTGTGGAGCCTGAGGTATAGAGAATGAACAGGGGATCCTCGGCACCCATCCACTCTGGCTCGCACTTGGTAGAAGCATTTTTCATGGCCTCGTGCCACCATACGTCACGACCATCCTTCATAAGAATCTCATCCTCAGTATGCTTTGCAACGAGGCATGTCTTTACAGGATTACCTGCCTGTTCGCACATATCCATGGCTTCATCAGCTGCCTGTTTCATGGGTATACTCTTCTTGCCCCTGAACGCACCGTCGGTTGTGATAAGGAAAGCACATTCTGAATCGAGTATGCGGTCGCGCAATGCCTCTGCAGAGAAACCGCCGAATACTATGGAGTGGATAGCGCCGATGCGCGTGCACGCGAGCATGGCAACAGTCAACTCTGGAATCATGGGCATGTAGATGGAAACGCGATCGCCGCGCTTAACACCATTTTTCTTTAACACGTTTGCACATTTGCAAACCTCGTCGAGAAGCTCTTTATATGTGTAGGATTTACCCTGGGTAGGTTCATTGCCTTCCCAAATGATGGCAGTGCGATCGCCTTTGCCGTTCTTGACGTGGCGATCAAGGCAGTTGTACGACATGTTTGTCTCAGCGCCGTCATAGTATTTAATGTCTATCTTGTCTTTGAAATCATAGGAGCGGACTTTGTTCCACTTCTTATGCCACTCGTAGTTTTCAGCCATCTCGCTCCAGAATCCATCCGGATCCTTTATGGAACGATCGTACATCTTCTTGTACTCGTCAAAGCTCTTGATCCAAGCCTTACCCGCCAGATCTTTTGGCGGATCAAACTTTCTGGTCTCTTCCATCATGGATTTAATAGTATGTGCCTCTGCCATGCCTTCCTCCTTTGTGCCCATAGGCGTAATTTTTGAGTGATTATGTGCTAAAGCAGCGGCGCAGACCATATATTGGGATATGCCCTATTGTCAACCCTAGTGCGTGGTGCCAACTGTGCCGTTGTATTCCTGTTCATTCACGGCAGCTGCATCAGAGGAATAGGATTGCGGAAGAGTTGAAATGCTGGGCTCTACATTATCATCGGCATAATACACAGCATCCAGCCGGGGTGAGTTTACCGGCTCTTGCCATGCAGAATCGTAATATGGCATCTCGACTGGACCTTCGTCCAAAATAACCACCATAATACCAAAGGCAAAAACAGATGTAAGAACTGCCGAAAGGAGCTTTCTTATGATCGATGGGCCCATAACCTCTCCGTTTCTCTCTGCTTGCTCCTTATCGGCCCCTTGGGTGAATTAGTTGCGCTAATAATGATGCGAATAATGACGGCAAAATTCCTCAATCATTCTCATATCTTGCCGGAATTCTGCCCTTTCCAGAGCAATTGGGACATTGCTCGGTAAGACCAAACGTGTGGAAAATGGTTCTGCCATACCATTCCTGCTCATAGCCATGATGTTCATATGCAAGGTGCGATAGCTCATGCGCCAAGGTTTGTAGGATCTCAAGGTGGGACAGTGGTCTTAGCACGCGCTTCTTTCTGTTGCCCTTCTTCACTTCTTTTACAGAATGGGTGGCAAGGGTGATGGACCTATCCTCAATACAACAATTGCCCAGGGTATGATGTTTCTTTTTTGGGTTTGGTTGAAACGAGCGGATGATCCTAGGCATGAGCATGGTGGGCATTTTTCTTTCCACGCGCCTTACATATTTCTCAACCCAGGCCAAGGGCCTGGAAATTCTGATCTTGGCGTGTTTACTTCTTCTCTTGGGAATTTTTTTTCGCCTGGCCATAATAACTCCACCTACAAATTCGAAATCCGAATCTCGAAATTCGAAGGAATCCTAAATTTTTATATCCTAAATTCAAATAAATGATGTTACAGTCTGTCTTCGTTTGGAACATTCGAAATTGGGAATTTAAAAATTCCTTCGGATTTCGGATTTCGTGCTTCGAATTTTATTTACTGGCAATTAACTTCCTTTTCAAAGTTTTATAGTGTCTCCATATAGGGGCTACCTTTTCTTTCATCGCTGTACGCTTCATGGGCTTATGAGCAATAGCAGCAAGGAGTTTGAGATAATTATCATAATCTTCCTGACTTACGTACTCTGCAGCATATCCCCGAGGTCCATGGTTGTGATAGTTGCCAAGCGGCATTGCAATGCCGCCAGTAACATATCCTTCTGCAACATAGACGCATGCCTCACACCGCCCACCCTGCAAAAGCGCGCGCTGACTCTTAAAATTCTTATCCTTTAATGAAATGCCTGAGGCAACTTCTGAAATCCACACATCAATTGCAGGATCGTATGTGCTTTGCAAATCCCCTGCGCGCACCACTGGACCACCACCAATGTCAACAGCGCTTCCTTTAGCTGCGCTACACTCAAGCACGATGAGCGGATCTTGCTTGGATATCTTTTTAGATTCCATGACTGCAAAGGCGCCGAGAAAACCTGCTTCCTCTCCCCGCGTAAACAAGCCAGCAACATTAACCTTGGCGCGTCCTTTTGCAAAGCGAGTCATGAGATCTAAGATGACAGAAACACTCACCATGTTGTCGCAAGCCAAGGCGCGTATCATACCACTTTGGAATTTTACACTTGGAACATCATACGTGCCAAAATCCCCTTTACGAAAAGTGCCATTTGTCTTTATCGAAAACGTTAATCGGCTGAGATGTTTTTTTGATAAAGGCCTTTTTCCTATTCTGCCCTTGACCTGACCATCAGCTGTATACACTACTACTTTTGATCCACCAAATACCTTTGCGTCCACCTTGCCCCAGAGCGCAACAACACCCTGCGGACCCGTTGCAGATATCACCTCAAATCCAGGATGGTCCATGTGAGCTGTAAAAATAATGTTATCATCACGAGCTTTTCCTCTATACCTAACAATGAGATTGCCTGCTCCATCCTCTTCTACAGGCAATCCCAAACCAGCGCAGTACCACCGTATAAATGTGGATACTGCAGTCTCATGAAAACTCATGGTAGGAAGCGAAAGAACTGACTCTAGCATGGTCCTGCTAAGCCCATCCATATGATTACCTCTTCCTTCGCTTAGCTCTCTTCTTAGCCTTAACCTTCTTAGGCTCTTCCTCCTTTATGGCCTTGGCCACCCCCCTCTCAGCAAGGGCAGCTATGGACTCGTTCATCTCCCTTAGCCTATTCATGACCTGGCCATGAATAGAGTCTGGAGGATATGTGCCATCCTTATGCATCTTACCTGCGGGCCTGTCCATGAGGAGCTCTAATCCTTCGTCTATGTTGGCAATGGAATAGATGTGGAACTTTCGCTTCTTCACTGCTTCCACAACATCCCTGCGAAGCATAAGATGTCGCTCATTCTGAATAGGAATCACCACTCCCTGCTTGCCAGTAAACCCCTGTGCCTTGCACACATCAAAAAAACCTTCGATCTTTTCGTTGACACCACCTATTGGCTGTACGTCGCCCAGCTGGTTCACAGATCCTGTAACTGCAAGATCCTGTCTTATGGGAACTCCTGAAAGCGATGACAGGAGCGCATATACCCCTGTGGATGATGCTGAATCTCCCTCCACGCCTCCGTATGACTGCTCAAAGCAAAGCGATGCGGTGAGGTTGAGCGGTTCGCGCTGAGCGTATTTGTTGCGAAAGTATCCAGTGAGAATGAACATGCCCTTATCATGAATCGGGCCAGAGAGCTTTGCCTCGCGCTCGATGTTTATGATGCCTGCTTTTCCAACTGAGGTGGTGGCTGTCACCCTTGATGGCTTTCCAAAAGATATGTGACCCATCGAATACACTGAAAGCCCGTTGATCTGCCCCACGCGCTTGCCTTTAGTATCGATGAGGATGACACCTTCATCTATTAATCTTTGAACATGCTCCTCAGTCAAGCGGTGGCGCTCACGCTTGGCTTCCAAAGCCTTCCTAACATGTTCTTGACCTATCCTCTCTTTGCCGTCTTGGGCCGCCCAGTAATCAGCCTCGCGCACGATATCGGTTATATAGGAGAATCGCGTGGATATCCTGTCACGCTGACCAGCCTCTTCTATACCGTGCTCCACCATGGCTATGAGCCCATCCTCGTTAAACGAACGCAACTTACCGCGTTCGATGACCGCCTTTAGAACAGAAGTGTACTGCTTTACCGAATCGTTGGAGAGATTCATGGTGGTATCGAAATCTGCTAGCACTTTAAAGGTCTTTGGAAAATCTTCCTCATATGCGTACAGGAGGTGATAGAGCCAGGTCGGCCCTATCATTATAACCTTTACTGTAAGATCTATGGGCTCAGGCTTGATGGTGAGCGGCGCAAATTGGTAGTAGCTCTCTGGCTGCTGAATGACCAACTCTTCGGTCTTGAGAACCCGCTTTAGCTGATCCCACACCAACGGACGGCGCAGCACGTCCATCGCGTTTACTATGAGATAGCCGCCGTCTGCGCGTAAAAGCGATCCAGCTTTTATGTGCCGAAAATCAGTGCTCCAGAAATTACCAGGCCCGATGTTATATTCCGTAGCGCCAAACATGTTTACAAAGCTGGGGTTGTTTTCTTCGACGATCGGAACCTTTTCGTCTTCTGGCATTTCTTGCATCTGATCGTAGAGAAGATTTACATCATAATACCAAAATGGATCTTCAGCTCTTGTCTGCGCGCCTAATACTATTACGCCTTCAGGCTGTCTTTCAGACTCCTTCTTGCCTGCAAACACGTCGATGTTATTCAGTATATGACCTTTTACGCGCAAAAGGTATTTGCGTACTTTTTCTTCTGCATACGTCGACTGCAGATCATCCATTAAACCATCAATCACAATTGAAGCTGATCTCTGTATAAGGCGGTCAAGGGCTTGATGCATCTCCTTGCCAAGAGTACGCGCTTTTGTAAGAACGCGCTTCAACTCAGCCATCAGCTCTTTGTAACGGTGTAGCTTGGTGTCGCGCTCAGACCCCTCTATCTTTCCTTCTTTAACGAGATTATCGAGATAATCGATGGATACAGCTTCATTGCCTACGACTGGAAATATGGTAGGAGCGACAAAACCACCTTCTTGCATCTGAATGAGCGCAAATCCGTCTTTCTTTAGCTGTTCTGCAAATTCCTCAAAGAGTTTTTTTTCCTGACGCTGATACCTATCTATAATAAGTTCCCTTTCACGTTGCACATGCGATGCCTCTATAGCCTTAGGCACCTCAAGTTTGAGCACCCTTACGAGCTCCCTCATGTCATCTCTAAACGCACGGCCTTTTGCTTTGGGAAAGAGAAGTAAGACCGGCTGTGATGGATCAACAAAATTATAAACGTAACAGCGGTCTGGAGGTGTTGGCGGTTTGGTCTTTATCTGTTCCAGCGCCCTGCGTATAGTAGTGATCCTGCCTGTACCTGCCATGCCTGCTACGTAGATATTGTAGCCGGATCTGTAGAGCTTAAGCCCGAGCTTAAGCGCATTGACCGCCCTTTTCTGCCCGACAATTTCCTGGGTGGGCGCTATCTTGTCTGGTGCCCGAAGAACATCTTTCATCTTGCTCTCAGGTTCCCAGCGAAGCTTTGATGGTATAATCTCCTTAGGATACACGCAATACCCCCTCTATTTTGAATGCTTAATTTTAACGCGTCCGCGTTCGCGTCCGGAAGCGGTTGTTGAAGGTTAGATTATGAAATGAAGTTTGTCCAGTGATTGAATGGGTAAAAGTCATGTACCCCCGGCAGAGCCGGGGGCTTGAAAAACCGTGAACCGCTCAAAGCGGTTAAAACCTACCGAAACATATTCAGCTGATCGAGCCGTTGGTCTTCCTTTTCCTGATTCCTTATGTATTCGCGTACTGCG
>JBDRBN010000075.1:0-33073 GCA_043822785.1 Pseudomonadota bacterium | reverse complement strand
TTTGTATCATGCCAACCTTCAGATTGCTGAAGCGATAAAAACGATTGCTGAAGCGATGAAAGAGAAGGGGGCTTCTTCAGAGCCGCAAACCAGCGATTCCTCAATTCCACCGCCTCCTGTATTCTAAATTCAAAGTTTCCTTTATCATTTCCCGCTGTTTTGATATAAAATGAGCCCTCGAGAGTTTTTTCCCCGAGGGCTCATCCTGAGGGCGCTAGCGCCCGAAGGATCTCAAGGATCCACGGATTTTTGTGTCGCACAATATTGCGAGGTCATAGACCATGATACCTTTAATTACCCTGATGTTTGTCATCACCTTGTCGATCCTCATCACCAGGATTGCCACAATTGCGCTCACATACACCGGCCTTTCCAGGGAATCAGCCCGCTTTCAGGCCCGTTCGGCTTTTACCGGAGTGGGGTTTACCACAAGTGAGGCTGAGAGCGTGGTAAACCATCCTGTCAGGCGCCGTATCCTGATGCTGCTCATGCTCTTTGGAAATGCAGGCATTGTCACAGTCATGGCCTCTGTGGTTTTGACGTTTATGGATATTGAATCATCCGGTGTGGGATGGTGGCGCCTGCTTTTGCTTGCAGGCGGACTTTTGGTGCTTTGGTGGTTTTCTGTCAGCAAATGGATAGATCTTCGCCTTTCCAAATTAATCAATTGGGCGTTGCGCAAGTATACGAGTTTGGACGTAAGGGACTATGCCAGCCTGCTTCATATGGCCGGCGAATATAGGGTTTCAGAGCTATACGTGGAGGAGAACGACTGGCTTGCCGAGAGCACTCTTGAGGAGCTTAGGCTTCAGGACGAGGGCATAATGATCCTTGGCATTACCCGCAAAAAGGGTGCATATCTTGGCGCGCCGGACGGTCACACAAAAATTCTTCCAGGCGACGTGCTGATTCTTTATGGCCAAAATCCTGCCTTTGAAAGTCTGGATCAGCGCAGAAGGGGCAAACGCGGAGACAAAGAGCACGAGAAAGCGGTTGCCGAATTCAAGGAGCGTGTGGAAGAGGAAAGACAGGAGGACATTAAGATAGAACAGGAAGAAGAGGAAGAGGAGGAGAAGCATGCATAAAGTTGTATTGTTGAGGCATGGCGAGAGCACGTGGAACAAAGAGAATCGATTTACAGGTTGGACTGATGTGGATCTTTCTGAAAAAGGCCTCAAAGAGGCCCACGATGCTGCAGCGGTTCTCATGAAGGACGGCTACACATTTGACGTGGCATTTACCTCTGTGCTCAAGAGGGCCATAAGAACGCTTTGGATCGTGCAGGACGACATGGATCTTATGTGGATTCAGGTTCATCGTTCTTGGCGCCTAAACGAACGGCACTACGGCGCACTTCAGGGTTTGAATAAATCCGAGACAGCGCAAAAATATGGGGAAGAACAAGTTCATGTATGGCGCCGCAGCTACGATATTCCACCGCCTGCGCTAAAGAAGAACGATGAGGGATATCCTGGCAGGGACCCTCGCTACCAGGAGCTTGATCTTGACGAGCTCCCACTCACCGAGTGCTTAAAGGATACGGTGAGAAGGTTTATGCCATACTGGCACGACACGATCTCGCCTGTTGTCAGATCCGGCAAGCGCGTGATCATCGCAGCCCATGGCAACAGCTTGCGCGCGCTGGTCAAATACCTCGATGATATATCTGATGAGGACATTCCTAATCTCAACATCCCCACTGGCATGCCATTGATATACGAGCTAGACAAAGATCTTAAGCCTATGAATCGCTATTACCTTGGCGACCCTGAAGCAGTGAAAAAGGCTATGGAAGCAGTGGCTGCCCAGGGCAAAGCCCTGCACCGTACGGTGCAGGGCAAAGCAAAGTAACGGAGCATATATGGCTAATAAATCAAAGATCCTCATCGTTGATGACGAGCACGATTTTATCGATGTTCTCAAAGACCGCCTTGAATTCGAAGGATATCAGGTCTTAAGAGCCACTGATGGTAAGACTGGGTTAGAAATAATGCGAAAGGGCGAAGCTGGCATTACGCTCCTTGATCTAATGATGCCGGAGATGGATGGATTTAAGTTTCTCAAAATTGTCAACAAAGACGAAAAGCTAGCAAAACAGCCACTCATTGTTGTTACAGCCTATGGTCGTGTGCTTAGCGCACAGGAAGAGGGTGTGATTGGTGCAAGGCCCCTTGTTCGCAAGCCCTTTGATGTGGAGAAGTTGCTCAAGCTTATAAAAGACCAGATTTCATAATGGTGACCAATATGACAGAGGATATTAAGAGTTCCCAAAAAATAACTGATGAAGCCCCAGAAATGCTGGCTGCTGCGATTTCGGCCACGGAAGATGGGCTCGTGATTCTAGACAAGAAGGGTAATATCCTGCTTGCTAATAAGGCGGCAAGGCAGATGTTTGAAGCAAAGAAAGCTAAACTGCAAACCGAAGATTTAAAGGGAGCGCTGTGGTTTCCTTTTGAAGATGTCCTAAAGAGGGGCGTGGATAAAGGAGAACGGCTTGAGATGGATCTCATAGTTCGAAAAAAACCATTGCGCGCTTTAAAGCTGAAGGTGACTTCCATAGAAGTTACCACTGAATTTCCTGGCACATTGCTTACTTTCGTCGATATCACCAAACTAAAAGAACTCGATCGGGCTAAGGATGATCTGATCGCAACAGTTTCGCATGAGCTGCGCACGCCTCTGGCGCTCATCAAGATGATTATCTCAAGCATGGCAGCTGGCGTTATGGGATATTTGAATGAAAAGATGATGATCGCGGTTGATCGTGCTGACAAGGCTACAGATCGATTGACAATACTTATCGATGGGCTGCTCGAATATACTCGGTTGGAAAAGGGTAAAATCCATCTAGCTGTGGAGCATAAATCTGTCGATCTTATCATCAAAGGCATTCGCGAGGCATATGAACAGAACCTGGCTGAAAGCGGCAGGCATTTTTCGATGACCAGCTGTATAAACGATCCATATCTTTGGTGCGATCCTCATCGCATACACCAAGTCATCTCTAACCTTTTGGATAACGCCATCAAGTTTACAGACGACGGTGGCACCATCTCTCTTTTTGTGCAGGATAGCCCTGATGAGATAACATTTGCGGTCAAGGATAACGGGGTCGGTATATCGCGCGAGTTTCAGAATCAGATCTTCGAGCCATTTCACCAGGTGGGTCGCAAATTTAGCCATCAGGCAAAGGGTTTTGGCTTGGGACTTGCGCTTTGCAAAAATATCGTAGAACGCCATGGTGGCAAAATATATGTGGAGAGCGAGTTAGGCAAGGGAAGCAAATTTACGTTTTCTTTGCCTCGCGCAGGTCCAGAGCTATCCTCTGACGACGAAATCAGCGAAGAGGAGTCGAGCGAGTCTTAGAGAAAAAAATGACAAACGAATTATTGTATAAAACACTATTTGATCATCTGCCTCAGAAGATATTCCTTAAGGATAGAGAATCGGTCTATCTTGCGTGCAACGAAAACTATGCCAAAGATTTGAAGATCAAGCCCCATGAAATTGTGGGAAAGAACGATTTTGACTTTTACCCCAAGGACTTGGCTGAAAAATATCGTGCCGACGATAAAGATATTATGGATTCTGGGAAATCAAGGGATATTGAAGAGAAATATATCCTGGATGGAAAAGAAATATTCGTTCATACATTCAAAACTCCTATCAGAGACGAAGGCGGCAATGTGGTTGGAGTATTAGGTGTTTTCTGGGACATCACCGAACACAGACGCACAGAGGAAATTTTGAGGCAGGGCGAGGTCCACCATCGCACCATTATACAAGCTGCACTCGATGGTTTTTGGATTAACGATATGCAAGGCAGAATTGTCGATGTCAATAAGGCTTACTGTCAGATGATAGGTTATTCTCGTGAAGAATTGCTCAAGATGGCAATATCCGATGTCGAAGCAATAGAAAAGCCTGAAGAAACGGCTAGGCATATAGAACACATAGTAAAGCATGGACACGATCGTTTTGAATCACGCCAGAGACGAAAGGACGGCAGGATTATTGATGTTGAGGTCAGCGCTGCCTATTCTGACGAAGGCGGGGGACAACTCGTTGTATTTCTCCGCGACATAACTGAACGCAAAGAAGCAGAAGAAGCGCTCAGAACAAAGCTCGCCGAGATAGAGAAGCTCAACAAGCACATGGTTGGCCGTGAGATGCGGGTTATCGAGGTAAAGAAAGAAGTCAATGCCCTACTAGAAGAGATGGAAAGGGAACCGAGGTACAGAGTTTAAGCAATCGTTATTTCCTTAGATAAATACACATCCTGAATCGCGCTCAGCAGCGCCACGCCGTCCTTCATGGGTTTTTGAAATGCCTTGCGTCCTGAGATGAGCCCCATGCCGCCAGCGCGCTTGTTGATGACCGCGGTTTTTACTGCTTCTTGCAAATCATTTTTACCTGATGCGCCGCCGGAGTTTATGAGACCAGCACGTCCCATATAGCAATTAGCAATCTGATATCGCGTCAGATCGATGGGATGTTCAGTAGTAAGCTTTTCGTAGACCAAGGGAGATGTCTTTCCGAACTTGATGGCCTTATAACCGCCGTTGTTTGTGGGCAGCTTCTGCTTGATGATATCCGCCTCGATGGTTACACCTAGATGATTTGCCTGGCCGGTAAGGTCTGCTGACTCATGGTAATCAACGCCATCCTTCTTAAACGCCTCGTTTCTGAGATAGCACCACAAAATCGTGGCCATACCCATCTCATGCGCGCACTTGAACGCTTGTGATACTTCCTCTATTTGGCGGCGTGACTCTTCTGATCCAAAGTAAATAGTAGCGCCCACGGCAGTTGCGCCCATGTTATATGCCTGATCAATGCTGGCGAACAGGCGCTGATCAAACGTATTGGGATATGAGAGCAGCTCGTTGTGGTTAAACTTGAGGATAAAGGGTATCTTGTGAGCATACTTGCGTGCTACCGCACCAAGCACACCAAGCGTGGATGCCACTGCATTGCACCCACCCTCCATAGCTAGCTTCACAATGTTTTCAGGGTCAAAATACAAAGGGTTTGGTGCAAACGATGCACCAGCAGAGTGCTCGATTCCTTGGTCAACCGGAAGGATAGAAAGATAACCGGTTCCAGCAAGCCTTCCATGATTGAAAAGAGCCTGAAGGCTTTTTAGCACCTGGGCTGGCCTGTCAGACAGGGTCCAGACCCTGTCCACAAAATCAGGCCCGGGAAGGTGCAGCATGTCTGCTGAAATAGTTTTGCACCGGTGATCTAAAAGGTCTGCGACCTCAGAACCCAAAATCTTAATTATCGCCTCACTCATATTTCACCCCTCATTTCGCCTGTCTCGTTTTTCTTGCGTTTTTTTATTCCCCAACTGCCATCCCAACGCACTTTGCTTCTTTGCACTCAAAACTATCGAATTCGATGAATCCGCAGGTCGGGGCAGGGCAGGCGTCGCCGAACCAGTCTTCATTATCGCAAAGGCGATGGTTGGCTTCTTCTCTGCGCTCCTTTTCTGCTTTGTTCACTACATATGGCGTACACGGTGCAGCGCAGGTGCATTCGCTTTGTGACTTGGGTGCGTTTGAGAACTTGGTGAACGTGCAATCTGATCCCTGCTTGCAGGGGAATTCAGAGGGGATCTTTGCGAGTTTTACCTTGCCCTGCATGGTCTCTGGCATTACGGCTTCTTGGGCTGTTTGTGCTTCTTGGCTTCCTGCCACTTGTGGAGTTGCAGTTTGACTAAGCGCTTTATGGCCTGCCATTATCTCTGCAGCGATCAAAGACTTTTCGTCGTCTTTTGGCTGATCAGCTGCCGGTCCAGAAGCGCTGGTATCTTCTGGCGTCTTTTTTGCTTTGCAGGCAGTGAATATAACAGCTAAAGTCACGACGAGAACCATTACCTGACAATATACTGCTATTTTCTTAAGCATAAGCCCCCCATGTCATTTGCAGCAAAATTAGACTACATATTAGCCTTCCTTGACAAGGAAGACTAGTAAAAGTATTTATAAATTTCAACATCATAGCAAATAGGGGGGATTATGAGCCGCACCACTTTTATTACCATCGTAATTTTTATTCTAATCGTCATAGCAGGGATCTGCATTGTAAAATACAATCATCTGGCCTCTCTGGATGAAGCCGTCGAGATGGCGTGGAACCCCCTCGAGGGCAAACTCAAAGAGCGCTATGCTTCCATACCCAGGCTTGTTCCAGAGGTTACGTTATATGTGGGGCATGAAGTGCCAGAAGTTAAGGATCTGGCAAACATAGAACCAAGTGTTACAGGCAGCTCTTCGATACAGGACAAAGTCACGGCGGCAAACAAGCTAGAAAAAGACCTGACGAGCGTCATGCAAATGCTCTCTGAGAGATATCCTGGTATTATATCCGGCCACCAGTTCGATGTTATCATTAAGATCCGACAGAACACTGATAAGACGATCGGAAACGATGTAAAAAAGTTAAATGACGCTGTTACAGAATACAACACATACGTGCGCAGGTTTCCAAACGACTTGGTAGCATTGATTTTGGTCTTTCCTCATAAATACGAATACTTCCAGCCTGAAGAGTGAAGAGGGCTATAAAGGAGAAATTCCAAATTCCAAGCACCAAATAACAAACAAGCACCATATTCCAAAACCCAAATTCCAAACAAAACCTCCTTGATCCGGCGTTTTGGTCATTTGGTCATTGGATTTTGGAATTTATTTGGTATTTGGTTATTGGAATTTAATAGGGGAGCATTATGGATCCAGTCATTCTGAATATGGATGAAGTTAAGGGTTCATCAGCCCAGGAACTGCTTAAAAAATTCTCTTCAAGCGACAAGGGGCTTAGCTCTTCAGATGTTGAGAATTGCCTCAAGACATACGGCCGCAACGAGATCAAAGAAAAAAAGGCAAACCCCATACTAAAGTTTTTAGGATTCTTCTGGGGCCCTATTCCCTGGATGATCGAGGTTGCTGCCATACTCTCTGCCATCATCCACCATTGGGATGACTTTGCGATCATTTTGGTTCTGCTTTTGCTGAATGCGGGCGTGGGATTCTGGCAGGAGCACAAGGCTGATAACGCTATCGAACTGCTCAAGAAGAAGCTTGCCCTTAAGGCAAAAGCCCTTCGCGATGGAAAATGGATTGAAGTTGCGGCCGGCGAGCTTGTGCCTGGCGATATTGTACGCGTGCGGCTCGGCGATATTCTTCCTGCAGATCTTAAACTCCTCGAAGGCGACTATCTTGAGGCAGACGAGTCTGCGCTTACCGGTGAATCGCTGCCGGTGGAGAAGCATGTGGGCGACCTGGCGTATTCAGGTTCTATCGCTCGCAAGGGCGAGATGACGGCGCTTGTGGTTGCAACTGCCATGAACACGTTCTTTGGAAGAACTGCAAAGCTTGTGGAAGAGGCAAAGACCGTCAGCCACTTCCAAAAGTCGCTCGTCAAGATAGGCGACTATCTCATCGCCATTGCTATCGCGCTTGTGGCTGTGATCTTCATGGTGGCGCTGTTCAGAGACGAAAGCTGGATTCATACTTTGCAGTTCGCATTGGTGCTAACCGTTGCTGCCATCCCTGTAGCGCTACCTGCTGTGCTCTCAGTCACCCTTGCTGTCGGAGCTACTGCGCTTGCCAAGAAAGAGGCCATCGTTTCCAAGCTCGTTGCCATTGAAGAGATGGCGGGCATGGATATTTTGTGCTCAGACAAGACGGGCACGATTACACAGAACAAGCTCACCCTAACAGAGGTAGAGGCGTTTGGGGGTGCCACAGGTGACGATGTGCTGCTATACGCTACTCTTGCATCGCGAGAGGAGGACAAAGATCCTATCGACGATGCTATAATTTCGCGTGCGCGCTCTTTGGAACATCTCAAAGATTTTAAGATGCTCGAATTTCATCCTTTTGATCCTGTGAACAAGCGCACAGAGGCCAGGGTACAGCCAAAAGATGGCGGCGATATAAAAGTTGCCAAGGGCGCGCCTCAGGTCATCCTTGCGCTCGCAAAGGATAAGCAGGTATTGGAAGCCGAGGTCACAGAGCACGTTAACCTCTTAGCTGGCAAGGGGTATCGCGCACTCGGTGTTGCAAAGACCGATAGTTCAGGCAACTGGCAATTCTTGGGTTTGATACCATTATTTGATCCACCGCGCGACGATTCTGCGCAGACTATCAAAACAGCAAACGAGATGGGAGTTGAGGTCAAGATGGTAACCGGCGATCACGTTGCCATTGCCAAAGAGATTGCAGCAAAGGTGGGTCTTAAGACAAATATCCTGGAGGCTTCTGAGCTTTTAAAAAGGCAGGGGAAGGATCAAGAGAACCTCGTCGAGAGTGCTGATGGATTTGCCCAAGTTTTTCCTGAACACAAATACAGGATCGTAGAGCTGCTTCAGCACCTAAAACATTTTGTAGGCATGACCGGTGACGGCGTAAACGATGCGCCAGCGCTTAAAAAGGCTGACGTTGGCATTGCAGTGGATGGCGCAACAGATGCTGCAAAGTCTGCAGCAGACATCGTTCTCACAAAGCCAGGCCTCTCAGTTATTATAGATGCGATTAAGCAGAGCCGCATGATCTTTCAGCGCATGAACAGCTATGCCATATACCGCATAGCAGAGACCATACGCGTGCTCTTTTTCATCACCTTGTCGATTATCGTGTTTAACTTCTATCCAGTGACCGCGATAATGATCGTGCTGTTAGCACTCTTAAACGACGCGCCCATCATGGCCATAGCATATGATAACGTGCACTATTCAAAAGAGCCGGAAAAGTGGAACATGCGTATTGTTCTTGGCGCTGGCACGTTTTTAGGATTCATAGGCGTGTTCTTCTCGTTTGGTCTATTCTATATCGCCAAGAAGATCATGCATCTTGATGATGCTACAGTACAGTCCTTCATATTCCTCAACCTAGCTGTTGCCGGTCATCTCACCATATTCTTGGCACGCGTGCGCGGGCCTTTCTGGTCAATCATGCCCAGTGCGCCGCTTTTGTGGTCTGCAGTGGCAACAAAGTTCTTTGCAACGCTCGTTGTAGTGTATGGATGGTATGTGGCACCGTTGGGTTGGGAGCTGGCAGGGTTTGTATGGGTATACGCGATAAGCGCATTTGTGGTCACCGATCTCATAAAGCTCGAGGTCTATAAAATTCTCGATCACAAGGGAGTGAAGTTTAAAAAATGACAACGCCGTAATAAGGTGTCGGACGCTTATTTATGGCTAATGCATTGATTTGTAAGGTGAAAAAAGTGTCGGACACTTATAGAACGCTAGTGTGTTGATTTATAGGAGTTAATTATCATGAGCATCCTAAAGAGCGTATTCACAGGCAAGGGGTGGCTTGCTTATGGTTCATACATGGGCGGAGCGCTTGGCGCACTTCTTTTGCATCTTAACCAGATCTTGCCTGTTCACAGTGCACTAACATTTGGTATGCCCATGGGATTGGGTTTGGCAGTTGCGCTTGGCATGATCGGAGGCCTCATAGGCGGTGTGATAGGGTGCTTTGTAGGCGCAAGGCTTGCGAGGGAAGGCTTAGTGATGGGTGTTGGCGAGTCGCTGGGTGTTGGGCTTTTGAACGGTTTTCTTGTGGGCACTGCAGTTGGCATCATACTGGGCTTCATCCATAGATGGTGGCCTGGGATAGCGACCATGGCGAGCGTGGCGCTTTTAATAATTGCGATAGTGTTTACAGGCATTTTGCTGACCAGGGCAAAGGTGAGATAAAATTCTAAGCAAGTTATTCGTGCTTCCCGAACCACTTCTTCTTCCAAAAGAAGCCAAGCATAACCAAAGCTACGCCTAGCATGATAAGAAGCACCAGCGGATAACCCATGCGCCATTTAAGCTCCGGCATGTACTCGAAGTTCATGCCATAGACTCCAGCCACAAAAGTGAGGGGAATGAATATAGAGGCAAAGATCGTGAGCACCTTCATCACTTCGTTCATCTTATTGCTTAAGCTTGAGAGATATACTTCCTGCAGGCCGGAAAGCATATCCCTAAACATATCAATCGCATCTGTGACTTGTAGTGTGTGATCGTATAGATCTCTCAGATATGGCTCTAGTTTTTCGTCTATCAGTTTTGAACCGTTTTTTAAAAGAGAACCTACGATTTCGCGAAGAGGCCAGATCGAGCGGCGCAAAAAGGCCATGCGGTTTTTTAACCTGTGAATCTCGTTCAAATCCTTTGGCTTAGGAGAAGTTATGACCGCTTCTTCAAGGTGCTCAACCTTATCCGATATCTTTTCCATCACCAAGAAGTAACTATCCACCATTGCATCCAACAGCGAATATGCCAGATAATCGCAACCTTCTTGTCTTACCTTTCCCCTGGATTTTCGTATGCGCTCGCGCACGCCTTCAAACACATCACCCGGCTTTTCCTGAAAGGTGAGCACAAACCTTTTTCCCAAGATAAGACTTATCTGTTCTATATCGATGTCATCCTCTGCCTCATTATAAGATATCATCTTAAGGGCAAAGAAGACGTAGTCCTCAAATTCGTCTATTTTTGAACGCTGGTGGGTGTTGAGCACATCCTCACATACAAGAGGGTGCAGGCCAAAGCCCTTTCCTATATCGTCGATCAGCTTTGTATCGTGGATGCCGTCTATGTTGATCCAGCTTATAGACTTTGTGTCCTTTAGAGGGATGCATTCGTCGATGTGTAGAGCGCGCCTTTCAGTTACGCGCTCTTCATCAAAATCGAAAAGCGTAATAATGGGTTCTTCAATCTTCTTCTCACCTACATGCACCAGTGCACCTGGCGCCATGCCTAAGGTTTTTGTAGACCTTTTGAAGAACTCCCACATAAGTTCCTCCTATGCGCAAATCGTAGTGCCTGCTTTTTCATCAAGGGCGTCTTTTCCCTTCTCAAGTGATGTGATTATCGCCCTTTCGCCGCCGGCTTCTACAAATCTCACAGCAGATTCCACCTTTGGCCCCATGCTTCCTTTGGGAAATTGGCCTTCAGCCAGGTATTTCTTTGCATCAGCTACAGTAAGTTTATCCAACTCTTTCTGATTTGCTTTTCCAAAATTTAGGGTAACGTGCTCTGTGTCGGTAAGGATAAGAAGGACATTCGCTCCTATAGTTTTTGCAAACACTGAAGCTGTGTGATCTTTGTCAATAACTGCCTCCACGCCTTTTAGTGCGCCATCGCTCTTTGCTATCACTGGCACACCTCCTCCTCCGCATGCGATTACGATCATGCCTTCATCGCACAGCCGCTTGATCGCAGCGCCCTCGATGATCTCAATGGGCTCTGGAGAAGGCACGACCCGACGAAAACCTTTGCCTGTCTGCTCCACCATCTTCCATCCCTTTTCGCTCATGAGCTTATCTGCCTGCTCCTTTGTGTAAAATGCGCCGATGGGTTTGGATGGATTCTTAAATGCAGGATCATTGGCATCCACAAGCGTCTGGGTGAACACTGTCACAACAGGCATGGTTTTTCCTGCGCGCCTTAGCCGATTATCCAAAGAGCGCTGTATCATGTAGCCGATCATGCCTTGGCTCTCTGCGCCGCATATATCCAGCGGCATGGGAGGCAGTTTGTCCTTGGTCATCTCGTTTTGCAAAAGTATCTCGCCCACCTGGGGCCCATTGCCGTGAGTCACTGCTATCTCATAACCCTCTTCCATGATGCCGATAAGATGCTTACATGTTTCGTGAACATGGGCCAGTTGCTCCTCTGCTGTTCCCCGCTCTCCCTTTTGTGAAAGCGCATTGCCACCTAGTGCAATGAGAATTCTCTTTGTCATAGCATTTCTCCTTAACCTCTATCCAGCGCACAGGTCATGCAGTGCGCGCCGCCATACCCGCCGGTAAGATTTGTAAGCACAACCGGATATGCATCGATGCCTAACTGATTTAATTCTTTTTTATGCGGAAAGAACTGTCCCTCGTTTCTGAGATATTCGTAATCCCTCTTTGATTGTTCATACAGTTTTCCATATCTCTTAGCGTCGCTGCTGGCTGCTCTTTCCAGATTCGCAAGCACGTCCTTTACATTGCGCTCCACCTCGATGGCAAGTATGTGGCCGTCTTTTATGCACAAAAAATTGGACGCATAAGACAGCTGCTCAAGCGTGGTGATGTTTATAATCTCAAACCCTTTGCTTTTGATATAGTCGTGCAGATTTGTTTCTTTCGCGTCCTTTGCAAAATTTCCGTTGCCTTCATTGTGATAGATCTCGACCTTTGCTTCTTTTATCAGCATTTCAGAAGCCACCACGACTTTGCTCGAGGCAACGTTGAAGTATGTGTCCAGGTGCATGTTGACCATGGGGTCGGGCTTGTCGCCAGGGATGAGCGGATGCTTTGCCTGATGCACAACGCCCAGCTCTTCTACATCAAGGCCGATCGAAAGAAGCTGGTCTATTGCATCGCGGTTTGTCCTGTCTCCAATGCCAACCAGCGCGAACTTGCCCATGGGTATGAACTCGCCGCCCTCTATCGTTGCCGGCTCCCACATCTCGTGTGCGATAGGTAAATGAAGCACTTCCTTCCACAAAAACTTCGTGATCTCAGGCTCGCGCCTGCGCGCAGGCTTGGCCATGCGGCACAGCACTATGCCCTTGTTCGTCACAAACTGCTGATCTCGCATGAAGTAGAGGTTTGCTAGAGGCTCACGCTCTGTGATGTTGAGCTGAATGTTGCGCGTTCCTTTTTCTGCCTTGAGGTCGATGATTGGGGACATGAGCATAAGATAGAAGAAATGCTGATCGTCCAGATATTTTGCGTTTTCTACAAACTCTTTTCTTGCCATCTCTATCTCATGTTTGCCCCCTTTATATAGGATGGCGTCGTGCGCCTGTTTGACAAGGCTCTCCCTTACCTCAGGCTTCTTCTCTGCTGCCTGGACAATTGTTTCCTTGAGCCTTAGCACCTCTACTTTGAACTCGTGTTTGAGTGTGTGTTCCAAGACCTCATGTTCACGCCTGGCTTCATCGCGGCTAAATGCCCTCTCATACAGCGAACCATAGGGCTCCATGAGACCCAAAAACATCTCGATGCCAGGCCTGTGAATCACTACTTTTTTTAAAGGATCCCACTCTGCCCTGATTTTGCCTTCCATGATTGTCCTCCCTCTTGTCATCGCGAGGAGGCTGAAAGCCGACGTGGCGATCTCCATAGTTTCAGGAGATTGCTTCGTCGCTTAAGCTCCTCGCAATGACAAGTAAAATGTCACCCCATCATAAAGTCCAATATCCCCGCTGCGCCATACATCTTATTCGCACCCTGTTGCCATACAATGGATTGTGGGCCCTCTAGCACATCATCTGTGATCTCAAGCCCCCTGTGCGCCGGCAAACAGTGCATCACAGATGCATCAGGTACTGCTACCTTTAAAAGTTCTGCGTTTATCTGGTAACCCTGAAAATCTTTTAGCCTCTTTTCCTTCTCAGCATCCTCTCCCATGCTCACCCATACGTCGGTGTACAGGACATTTGCTCCTGTCGCCGCTTGCTTTGGGCTTTCGAATATATTCAGCTTGGCGCCGGTCTTTTCCGCCATCTTTTTTGCATCGCTGTATAGTTTTTCATCAGGATGGTAGCCATTTGGACACGCTGCGTTCATGTTCATGCCTGTCATGGCGCATATGAGAAACAGCGAGTTGCACATGTTGTTGCCGTCGCCGATATAGGCCATGGTAAGGCCTTCGAGTTTTCCCTTTACCTCTTTTACTGTGAACAGATCGCACACCACCTGGGTGGGATGCGTAAGATCGCTTAGGCCATTGATGACTGGAATGCCCGAGTATTCAGCGAGCTGGATCACTGTATCGTGCGCATACACGCGCGCGACCAATGCATCCACATAGCTGCCCAGGATTCTTGCTGTATCTTTTATAGGCTCTCCTCGCTTGAGCTGCATGTTTTCAGAAGAGAGATAGATTGCTGATCCGCCAAGCCTTAAAATTGCGGCTTCGAAACTCGTGCGCGTTCTCGTAGAGGGTTTTTCAAACAGAATTCCAACCACTTTTGTTTTTAAAGTGTGCAGCTCTTTGCCTTTTTTAATTTTTTCTTTGTACGATTCGATCTTGTCAAAGATAGAAAACAGGTTGTCGCGGGTAATGTCGTTCATTGTAAGAAACGAGCGTGCCATATCATGCCTCCCTTTTAATGTTGGTATAGTAAGCCCATGTGAATATGATAATCGCAAAAACAGTTAAAACGATTACGTCTATGGGCATCTTGAGTAAGCCAAGCGGTTTCCACGGCGTGAAGTTGTTGAACGTAAAGCGCGGATCGCCCATAAAGGATATTGCTACTATACCCAATAAATAGATGGGCACCCACAAATTTCTTCTGAATTCAAATGCCTTTTTCCCGATGAGAAGAAATGCCGGATAGCCTAGCAACAGCAGTATGCTTCCAACCGCTGTCCATGGCCACGATGCCCAATAGATGAGAAAAGTGGCAAAGATGAATCCAACGGCAGTGATGACAAAGGGGAAGGGTAGCTTAAATGGCCTTGGAGCATCGGCTTTAGTTTTTCTCAATATGGGCACTGCAAGAGCTGCTGCTGCATACGGTACAATAGCAGTGACTGAGGCGATGAGCGCAACAGATGGAAAGTTTGGAATGGCTATTAAGATTATGGTTGTGAGTATGGATGTGAATATGAGGGATGCTGCCGGCGTTTTGAATTTCGGGTGAATTTTTGCCATGGGCGCCCAGAACAGTTTGTCCTGAGCCATGGCAAATGGCAGGCGTCCCTGAAGCAGGACCCAATCACCGCCAGCGCCAGCCGTAGCAATTATCGCGCCGATTGTTGCGATCGCAGCAAGCCACGGCAGCCCAAGGCCTATGGATGCATTGGACAGGGGGGAAGAGAGCTTTCCAATGCCTGCCCACTCGCCTATGTTAAGGTGAAGACCTGACCAATCGATCATGCCGACAAACGCTGCTGCGATAAACACATACACGACAATGGTCACCAGCATGGTAAGGATCATGGCAGCCGGAATTGTGCGTGCGGGATTTTTTACCTCTTCGGTAGGCACGACGATCGATTCAAAACCCGTGTATGACCAGAAAAACAGCGTTATTGCGAGAGTGACTCCGCTAAAGCCAAACGGAAAAAACGGCGTAAAGTTATCAGCGCGCAAGTATATGAGGCCGATCACTCCGAACAAGGCAAGCGGGATTAGTTTTCCGATCGTAGTGACCACACTATAGAGCGCGCCCCATTTTACTCCAATCACGTTTATGATGGTGAATATCCATAGCGCGCCTACTGCAATGACAATTCCCAGAGGAGTAAGCGTCTCGCCCACAGCTAGGCCCGGGACATAAAACCCAAGATACACTACAAAGATGTCGATGATCGCAGCTGTGCCGATGAAGAGATAAATGAAATAGCCCCAGCCCATGAGAAACCCGCCAAGATCTCCCATGGCCAGTCTTGGCAAAGAGTAGGGGCCGCCGGTGATGGGAAATGCAGCGCCAAGTTCTGCATATGCTATTGCCAAAAAGGTGGTGACGACGCCGGCAAGGAGTATTGCGAGTATCAAAGCAGGGCCGGCTGCTGCTGCCATAGCAGCGGGCAGGGCGAAAATGCCTGAGCCAACCATGCTGCCCACGCCTATGGCCACAAGAGTAAATACGCCTATCTCCCGCTTAAGGCCTTTGTCATTTGCCATATTCTGCCCCTTTATGACAACGAGTTGTCACTCTGAGCGAAGCGAAGAGTCCCGGTGATTACCGAGATTCTTCGCTTCCTTAGGTCGCTCAGAATGACAACCGCAGTGTCACTCTGAGCGAAGCGAAGAGTCCCGGTGACCCCTCGTTTCATCCTGACTCCTCTGATAAATCCCTCCATGAGGGATTTAGGCTTTCGATGAGAGCAATTTTCTTTTTTCGTACCCATCCTTTGATCTCTTTTTCTCGTGCAATAGCAGAATTAACATCTGTTGTGTCTTCAAAGTAAACAAGCTTTTCGATATTATACTGTGACGTAAAGGATGTTTGATTAACTTTATCCTTATGCTCGCATACACGACGTTCGAGATCGTTTGTAACGCCTGTATATAATACGGTGTTTCTACTATTCGTCATGATGTAAACATAATAATGCTTGTCCATAAGTTGCTCTAACCGGGATTCTTCGTCGCTTGCGCTCCTCAGAATGACAACCGTATGTCACTCTGAACAACGTGAAGAGTCCCGGTGATTACCGAGATTTTTCGCGTAGCTCAGAATGACAAGCCGCCTGTCACTCCACCAGCTTTGCCAGAAGCGCTTCTTTTGGTTCTTTGATCCAGACTGTGCGCTGCGGGAACGGTATCACGATGCCCTCGTCCTCAAAGCGCTTGAACACCCGGCGGTTGAGCTCACGCTTGACCACCCACTGTCTTAATGGCTTTGTCTTTATCCACAGCCTCAGCGTAATGGAGGAATCGCCAAATTCATCCACCCCAAGCCGCTCCGGCTCTTCAATTATCTCTTCCGGCATATCTTTTTTGAGTTTTGTAGCCTCATCCATGAGCACATCCATGGCATGATCCAGGTTTGTCTCATAAGCTACGCCTATCATGTAATCCACCCGAGACCATTCGCTGGTAAGGTTCTTTACCATTTCAACTGAGCCGTTGGGTATGGTTATGAGCATGCCCTCGGTGTTGCGAAGCTGCGTTATTCTGAGCGTCATCCTCTCCACAAACCCACCTTCGCCGTTTATTACAGCAACATCTCCAACGCCGAACTGATCTTCAATTATAATAAAGATGCCGCTTACTATATCCTTTACCAGGCTCTGCGCTCCAAAGCCCACGGCCAAGCTGGCAACGCCGACTGTGGCGAGCATAGCCTTGAGATTGATTCCAAAGTTGTCCATGAGCATGAGCACTGTGACGACAATGATGATGATGGTAAAGCCGTAGCCAAACACGTGATGCAGCGTATCCACTCTTTGTTTTCCGCGTGTAGTGCCTCTCTTTGTAATCGGGGCTACCTGTTCTATGAGAAAACGCATCAGGTGCTGCGACGCCTTAAGGGCCACGATTGCGATGATGATTATGAGAAAAGCCCGAAGGAGCGGCGCATAAAGGTTCTCAAGTCTCGCAAACAGCTTGCCGATATAAGATGACCATATGAAAATGGCTGCGCCGATAAATGACAGCCAGATGATCCAGCTTAAGCTCTTTACAATAAATTTATTCTCTGACCTTAAGAACTGCTGCCAGAATGAATCCTTTTTCTCATCCTTTATTGAGAGCCGTTTTTTGAGAAGGTTCTTGCATATCTTGTTTATGATCAGGGCTATGATAAAAAACAGGGCGGTGATGAGAATGTAAACCCAAGGGATGTTTTCAAAGATTTGGGTGAAATGAAGGTTTTGCAGCATATCTCCCCCCAATATTGGTGTGATGGATGTATCTCAGTAGTGTCCCAACGAGTTACGTGCAACCATTAGAAAATGTCGTCCAGGCTGTCATTCTGAGGCGAAGCCGAAGAATCCCGGTATTTTACCGGGATCCTTCACTGCGTTCAGGATGACAACCCGTTAAACCATGTTTTATTACACATTCATCATCTCGTTGGGACACTACTGTATTTCTATATAACGAAAACAGCCTAAATATGCAAAGGCATTGCCTTAATGCCCTGAGTGTTTTAGTAAGAACAGCATGATTTCGAGCATACTCCTCATCATCGGATTTATTCTGCTCTACAAGGGTGCAGACTGGCTCGTTCAAGGCTCATCATCGCTCGCTGCGCGCATGCGCGTGAGCGATTTTGTAGTGGGGCTCACCATAGTTGCTCTTGGCACATCAGTGCCAGAGCTCTTTGTAAGCGTGATCGGCTCTGTTCAGGGTACTTCCGAGATCGTGGTTGGAAACATCATAGGAAGTAATGTGATAAACATCTTTGTGATCTTGGGAATAGCGTCTCTGCTCATGCCGCTTACTGTTACAAAAGGTACGGTGTGGAAGGAAATACCGTTTACGCTTTTTGCCATGCTCATTTTGGCTTTTTTGGTAAACGATACGTTTCTCAATCATTCTACGCAGTCAATGCTCTCTAGGGTAGATGGATTTGTGCTGCTTCTCTTTTTCATAGCTTTCATGTACTACGCCTTCAGCATAGCCAGAAAAAAGGATGTGACGACAGAAAGTCCAAGGGCACACACTTATAGTCTGTGGATTTCAATTCTTGCTATCGCTTCAGGGCTTGCGCTTTTGCTCGTAGGTGCCAAATGGGTTATTGATGGCGCGGTTTATCTGGCACGAGCCTTGGGCGTTAGTGAGTCGTTTATAGGCCTTACCATAGTCGCGGGCGGCACATCTCTGCCTGAGTTAGCTACCTCTATTGTTGCTGCTTATAAAAAGAATGCAGAGATTGCGGTGGGAAATATCGTTGGATCAAACATCTTCAACATCTGCTTTATTTTAGGCATAAGCTCGCTCATCAGACCCATACCCTTTCAACCTAAATCAAATGTGGATATAGGCATGGCCTTGCTCGGCAGCATCTTTTTATTCGTATTCATGTTTACGGGCAAAAAGCACAGGCTCGACAAGTGGGAGGGGATTTTGTTTCTTATCATATATCTTGGTTATTTATCCTTCCTCATCATGAAAGCCTAAGTCATTATAACCCGTTCAAATTTTGACGCTTTGCGTGTCATAATTTACCCGTTTGCACCCTCATCTAAGGTTCAATCAACAGCCCTTTTTCTAACCTATTGATAAGATTAATATAATCACGTTTGTCTATTATATAATATATCAAGTCTAACTCCCATAATGGCATGCATATTGCTGCATAACTAAGGGTAGTCAAACTTGGGGAAAAGAGGTTTTTATGAAATCAATAATAAATATCAGGGTAGGTGTTGTAATTGTAGTCGCGCTCTTCATTGGCATGCTTGCCGGTTGCGGTGGTGGAGCGTTTCAGGATCCTGATGCAGGAGATACCCAATCTTCACCTGTTGATGTGGGCGGCATGTCCGGTGGCGATGATGAGGCAAGCCAGGGAGGAGAGGATAAGGTGCTGGATGCCTTTGCAGGTTGTCCGGCAAACTTGCTCTTGCCCAAGGGCGAGCACTGGTATGGACAGATTAACCCGACCTTTGTGGTGAACTCCAACTTCTTTCTGATCGACGCATTCATGAACGAGCCGATCCGTGATCTTGAAAACGGGCTTGTGCGATATGATAACTACAGTTATCCAGGAAAGTTTGATGGTTCACTGGCAGCGATCATCTACAAACTCAACGAGCTGATTAGGGTTTCGATTGGCACCGGTCCGCTCGACATTCAATGTATGGCGTTCGCAATAAGTTCTAGAAACGGAGACTTCCCGATTTTTGGCGAGGATGGAGGCGAAGGTGAAGGTGAAGGCGAGGGCGAGGAAGAGGGGGATTTCTTTGCAGAGCTACAAACAGTGCTCACTGACAATTCCTTCATAGTGGCAGTGGCAGGATGGAATGATGGCACGCTCACTGGCATCGACAATTTCATACAATGGATTGTAGAGCAAATTGAAGAAGGCGGAGAACAAAGCCTATCTTTGCCGCCGCAATTTGCAGAAGCTGTCGGAGGTCCATTCGGTTTCACCCCGAACACGAATTATGAGGGTTGCTTTGATATCAAGAATCCAGAAAATCAGACACACCTGCTATCTCTGTGCGAAGTTAACGGCTTCTTGGGCATAGTAACGCCGCCTGAACTTTCTAAGTTCTATGCAGAAGCCATGCTATATCCCAATAATGTCGTTGCAAACTCTGCTGCTGGCGATTCATGTTACACAGATACCTATACTGCCCTATCGCCTGAAAGAAATGCCGAGGTCTTAACCTGCATTAAGCTTCATAAGATCGATGCCAGCCTGCCTGGCGACCTTGCACAGGTTATAGAGGAAGACGCACCGTTTATCGTCGTAAGTCCCACAATGGCTCAGGTTGGAGGCGTGTTCAGTTTGGATAACCCATTAGTGCTGGGCATCTCGATCCAAGGCTTTGAGAACTTAAGCGGCATTGATGGATATGCCGATGTCATCGCCTATGCCCGGCTGGATACCAGCAAAGCAGTGAGGGATATGCTCGACCTGAACTATATCATGGTAGAGGGTGAAGAGGAGCAGGATGTACAGCTTTTGGATGTGATAGCACAATACATATTCCAGGCTGAGGAGATCCTGGAACAATACAATGCGCAGAAGTGATGCCTCGTTGAGAATGCAACAAAGCCGCGTCCTAAGAAGTTTGGACGCGGTTTTTTTTATACAATACAACTTAGAACGTGGGGGAGGCTGGAAAATCAGACGGAAAATCTGCGTTTGAAGCGCTAAAATCTGTACTTACATAATCTTCACTAGTTATATCCACAGCGCAGCGGGTCGCTAGATCTGCTTCGTTTGCACTGCTCACCTCAACGCACGGACCACCTGTAGTGGGCACATCACATGTGCCTGTGGGATTAAACCTTGCAGACATGTAGTTTGTGCCGTCAACCCAGCCAAAGATGCCCTGTGTAGATGTGCATGCATCTATGGGAGTTGCGTTCCACACGCCCGACTCTTTCATCAAAAGCTCTACATCGCCTAAGCTTACATCTCTTACTATCGAGAAGTACGCCTTATCAGCATTCACGGTGGATGTTGCCTCGCCAACAAAGTAGCCCCTCACTGCTTCTGAAGATGTGTCGTTCCAAACAGTAGCTACTTGCGAAGAATTTGTGGCCAGCCCGATCATGGAAGGTGTAAACGTGAGCGCACCGCTTCCTACCGATGAATCGGTGGCCTCTGTCACAATAACCATTTGCGCAAGACGAGTGCTGTTGAGCCAAAACCAGGCGCAGATTGGAGTGGCACTGGCAGTTTTGCTGCACGTGATTGTCTCTTCAGTGCCGTCCATGTTGATGTCAGCCTGAACAGTAGTAATAGAGCCAAAGTCGGCTTTTAAATCGCCATAACCAGTGGACACTTCGTTTTGAGGCAGCGGGCCGTCAGGTATGTTGGCGCCATTGATATACGTGAAAAAACCGTTAACCATGTCCATGATGCCTATGGCAGCATTTAGGTTAAAGCTTACAGAATCATGATATGTGCCGCTTCCCAGGCCGCCAGTTACCGTGTTTAGCTGTGAGGAGAAGTCAAGAGGTGGGATGATATTCACATATGACCGCTCTGGCTCTCCTCCTCCTCCGCTTCCGCACGAACAGATGAGGAAAAAAGCCAGTATGACAGATAAGCGAGCTGCTAACCCTTTCATCTCCCCCCTTTGGGCCATCATAATTTCAAAAAACTATACGACAATTTTTTTTATTTGGCTAGATCTTAGAGTTTTCACAATTCTCATAATGGGCGTAAGAATTCCAACGATTTATGGGTCTGTTTTAACCCATCAAGCAAGACATTCAATAATATTAATAAATAATATCAAGGACTTATCAAGTCCTCGCATTGGCCAAAAACAGGCACATGTCTTGCACTATTATTGATAGTTAAGAAGCTAAGTGGAAGTGTGTAGGGGGTCATATGTCAAGAGACACATTGTTCTCTTACCCCTTGTTTGCGTGCTTAATTATTTGCGCGTTCGGGTGCTGCATTCTGTGCGCATCATGCAATTCCAAATCTGAAAACAACATCCAAGATTCAGAATCCATTCAAGAGTCTTTGCCAAAACCCGCTTCTTCATCTGTGCGGGCAAAAGGATTTTTAGACCGGTTTGACGTGATGCTTAGCGAACAGAAGATGGAAAGGGAAGAGGATGAAGAACAAGTAAGAATTGAAGAAGAAGAGAAGATGCTTCAACTTGCGATCGACCAAACCTTAGATGAGTTGCTCACTCTTGATCCTAAGTATGATTCAACTCGTATCCAGGAGCTGCAAACCGATCTCAAGAATATCGGCGATAAGGCATTGGAAGCAGTGAAACTAATGCTTGGTGAAGATCTGTCAAAAAAACAAAGACTTCTTTTGGTAAAGGTGCTGGGCGCGTTTAAGGCGGAGAATGCAAGCGTAGAGCTTTACAACCAGGCCATGGACACAAACGATCGCGAGGTAAGATCAGCTGCCCTGGCAAAGTTAAAAGAAGCGCCTGCCAATGATGCACTTGTTCAAAAGACCATAGAACGCCTTGATGAAACCAAGCAGGGCGAAGAAACTCTTACCAGTATTGCCGTACTTGGAGCCTTGGGAGGAGAAGAGGCCGTAGGCGAGCTTCAGAGCATTCTTCGCACATCAAGCGATAGCAAAATAAAAAAGGCGGCAGTGGATGCGCTGGGAGAGATGGGCACTGATTCGGCAAAATCTTTGCTCTATGATGTTTTTGATTCTGACGAAGAGATGAGAATTAATGCTGCGCGCGCGTTGGGCAAGCTTAAGCAAGAGGATGTCGTAATTGAGTTTGGCGAGGTTATTTTAGACCCCTCAAGCGATGTGTCGATGAGAGCTGCTGCAATCGAAGGGTTGGGGCAGGACAACAGCATCCTAGCCCGAAGGGTTTTGCTGGGCGTGCTCAAGGATACCAAACAGCCCAGAGAAATTCACCAAAGCGCAATAAATATGCTCGTTCAAGGAGCGTCCCAGGGATCTGAGAACGAGGCAAATGTATTTGTATATCTCTTTGAAAACAGCCCGGTCGAGTATTTACCACAGATGCTGCAACCGCTTCTTGCAAAGGGAGAGGACTCCACTGCCGGGCTTCTTTCATTGCGATATGCCAAGTTGAATCACACAAAGAAGATCCATGCGCTCAGGACGCTTGGCAGAATTCAGACCGACAGGTCTTTTGAAATCCTTTCAGATCTGATGCAGAAAGAAAAGGACGCAGCGCTGCGCACAGAAATGTTGTCGGCCATGAGGGGATTTAAGGGCGAGAAGTATACAGAAAGTGTAAGCGAGCTCTTAAGCGTAATCGCAAAAACCACTCATGACGAAAACGAGCGCTCTGTCGCGCTTTCATATCTTGGCGAGCTCTCGCCAAAAGAGGCGGTGGCCATTGCCGAGAAGAATCTCTATGCCGGAGCGGATAAGCGCATGATCTCGACCAGCATAGATATTCTAAAGCGATATGGAGATGCTGGCGATAGGTACACGCTTTTGCTTTTCAAGCAGCAGGATACCGAGGGCGAGTTCGAAAAGAGGATCGAAGACGCAATAAAAGTCATCGATGCCAAAGCATCGCAGTAGGAGGCCAAGATGAGACTGATAACAATACTGCTAGCGGCAGTCATCATCATGCTTAGCGCATGCGGCGGCAGCGGAAGAATAGACGTGCCGGATCAAATTCCACAGCAGCCCACCGCAAATTCCGCAGGCATGCTTTCCGGATTTGGCTATTCGACCGCGGGCGAACATTACAAGACAGTACATTCGCTGGGAGGCCCCACATCCGGGGCGGCGGCGACCAGCGAAAATGAAAGATATAAGGCAAGATAAGTCGCAAGGGAGGAGTTATGAAACACATCATATCTTTTTTAGGCATGGCAGCGCTGCTTTTTGCAGCAACCTTTGCGTATGCTGCTCCGCCTCCAAACACGCTAACCTATCAGGGAGTAATGTATCTGGATGACGTGCTCTATGATGGTCAGGGAGATTTTAAGCTGGTCATCACCGATTCCAGTGGGGTCTCGTTGTGGAGTAACGATCTAACTAGCGTGGATGGCGGCGAGCCCACAGGCTCTATTACAAAAACTCTAAATCAAGGTGTGTTCAGCATCATTCTGGGCGATACAACCATCCAAGGTATGGCAGCGTTTGATCCGATCATATTTGACACAGCCGAGACGGTCTATCTCAAGGTGTGGTTCGATGGAGGATACGGCTTTTCAGAATTTACGCCGCCGATGCGGATCACCTCAGTAGTATATGCCTTAAACGCGGGGAACGCGCAGTTCTTAGAAGGATATCCTGCCAATGCATTCTTTCTCAACACCGGCCAGATTACGAGAACTCAGATATCTGATAGCGCCGTGGGGGCTGCACAGATAGAGGACGACAGCGTGACTCCGGAAAAGATTACGGCATTTTCTAACAACGACACTACATTTACCGTAGGGCGATGTCAGAACGAGAACATAAACCTTCGTGCCTGCACTTCAGGTGCGGCAAATCAACCAGGCATTCGTTTTAATTCGACTACCACTAAGTGGCAATATTCAGAGGATGGAACCACGTGGAATAATATGAGCGCTGGTGGCGGCAGTGGCACAGTGAACGCGGGTACTCAAAATCAGATGACATATTATGCCGCAGACGGCGATGCTGTGTCTGGCCTAGCCACGGCAAATAACGGAGTTCTTGTGACAAGCGCTGCTGGTGTGCCTTCGATATCATCGACTTTGCCAGGCGCTGTGCAGAGTAACATAACAGGTGTTGGCACTATTGGAGCAGGTGTGTGGCAGGGCACTGCGGTTGCAGATGCTTTTGTTGCAGACAATCTAACAATAAGCGGCGGCACAATAAGCAACTCACCGATCGATAACTCGGTAATAGGCAGTGTTATTGCGGCAGCAGGAACATTTACGGATGTTACTGCAGATAATGTCACGGCAGATTTTAATGTCACGGCAAGGACGGCGCTGATTTTGGAGGATCCAGGTGTAGTAGGCACCAACACAATTACTTTCGCTGCGCCCGATCCGCTGGATTCTAGCAGTTCTTATGTGTTGCCTGGTACTCCTGGTAGCGATGGCCAGGTTCTTACTACAGATGGTATTAATCCTAATGCTACATTGAGCTGGACAGACAAAACAGATACAACTGGTTTGATCCATGCAGATGGCAGCGTTCCATTCAGCGCTGCACAGTCGCATGGCGAGAATAATATTACCAATGTAGGCAGTATCGCTTTGGATTCAATACTTGCTGACGATGGCAGCTCATTTAGCATAGGGAGCAACTGGACCAATGCTGGTAACACGATTGCTAATTTAGGAAGCGTGACTACAGTCGATATAAACGGTGGGACAATAGATAATGTAAGGATCGGTGATGCAGTTCCTCAGGTAGCTACATTTACAGATGCCACCGCCGACCATCTCAGGGCAAATGCATGGCTGGCTTTACAAGATCCAATCGGCGGTGCGGGCTTAATTACAATCGATGCGCCAGATGGGGTTGCTAGTTACATCCTACAAATGCCATCTGATGATGGAGATGCAAATCAGGTAATGACTACAGATGGTTCAGGCATTCTGAGCTGGACGGACAAGGGCAGTGCGCCGGTGGATAGCGTATTTGGCAGGACAGGTGCTGTCACAGCTGCAGTAAATGACTACACATGGGCACAGGTAGATAAGACCACATCCAGCCTTGCAGATATAACCACGCGCTCGGCCGGCGATCTTAGCTCGGGCAATCTTACCGTTGCCAGGATGCCAACAGGCGGCGACTGGACTTTAACAAGCGATCTAAATATAAACGGCACAGCAACCGTAGATTCCTTGGTAGCAGACACAGCAAATATCGACGGTGGAACAATTGACGGCGCTACAATTAACGAGACCATAATAGGAAACACCAGTGCATCAACAGGTACGTTTACAGATGCTACCGCCGACAATCTCAGGGCAAATACAACGCTTGTTCTGGAAGATCCAGCTATAGGCACGAACACAATTACTTTCGATGTGCCGGATGGGTTGATTAATAGCTACGCTCTGCAGTTGCCTGGTACTGTTGGCGCCAACGGCCAGGTTCTTACTACAGATGGCAATTCTCCCAATGCTACATTGAGCTGGACAGATAAGACATCGGTAAGTGGAGTTATATATGCAGATGGCAGCGTTGCGTTTACTGGGGACCAGTCACACGGCGATCGCAACATTACCAATGTTGGCGATATAGCATTAGATTCAATATCAGCTGACGGTGCTTCATTTAGCATGGGCAGCAACTGGACCAACGCAGGCAGAACAGTGGCTGATGGAGGCACATTTAGCACAATAGATATAAACGGCGGCACTATGGACAATGTAAGGATCGGTGATGCAGTTCCTCAGGTAGCTACATTTACAGATCTGGTGTCTACTATTGATACAAGCGTTCACGGTGGAGACGTGTATATTGGTCAAGGCGATGTGGCATATGCGGGCCGTGTAGTTCTACACGATGCCGATGCTTTGGATAGCTTTACCACTACAATTGTATCTGCTGGCGATGTGAATGCAGACCAGACATATACATTGCCTGCGAGTGTTGGATCGGTAGATCAGGTGCTTACCATTGCCGACGCCTCAGGCGTATTGGGTTGGACGGACAAGGGAGGAGGCGGCGCCGCCACTACAGCATTAGACAACCTGGCTAGCGTTGCCATAAATGCTGCATTACTCCCTGGTGCTGACGATACAATTGATCTTGGCAGCGGGACTAACGAATTCAAGGATCTATACATAGACGGCACAGCGAACATAGATTCGTTGGTTGCAGACACGGCGGATATAAACGCAGGCACGATCGATAATACGAGGATAGGTGTTACCACGCCAGAGTCAGGTACATTTACAACCGCTAGGGCAAATACATCGCTGGTTATAGAAGATCCAGGTGCAGGTTCGGAAATTGTTACCATCACTGCGCTAGATGGACTAGCTACAGGCTATGACCTAGTGCTTCCTCCAGATGATGGAGAGGAAAATCAGGTACTAGCTACAGACGGCGTAGGCAATTTAAGCTGGGAGACTCCAGCAGCTGCTGGAGCTAACACTGCACTATCTAACCTGGCTTCGGTGGCGGTAAATACGGCATTGATACCAGATGGCGATGGAACCCGTGATCTAGGGGCACATCCAGATTACAAATGGAACAATCTATACATAGCAAGAAACATCTCCGATGGAATCAACTCAACAAATATAGCAAGCATAGTAACCTTGACAGGTACTCAGGATCTTTTGAACAAAACTCTTACATCACCGACAATGACATCACCTAGGATTATGACTTTGCCCACAGCAGTAGGTGCCACCTGGGGCGATCTCGGTAGCGTGACAACAGTCGATGTCAACGGCGGAACTATCGATGGCGCTACAATAGGTGCGGCTTCAGCGACAACAGGTAGGTTTACGACACTACAGACTACAGCTCACGGTGCTATAACAGTAAATCCATATGACGTAAATCCCGGCAATACCGGTGAGACAAGATGGAGAGAGCTTGCGGCCAATGGTACAAACTATATGGGATTCAAGGCGCCGGATCTCATTACCGACGCTGGGCAGCAAGTCTGGACTCTGCCAAGTGATGATGGTGCCGATGGCGAGGTGCTATACACTAATGGAGCTGGAATATTAAGCTGGAAGACTGTCGCTGGCACAGTCTGGACAGAAGAAACTTCCCCTGCCGATTTCTTAAGAGCCAAAGCAGGTGGTCTAGCGACCAGCAGCGCTGTGCTTTATGGTACAGGGGCCAATACACACGTCAACTGGGGCTTTGGTATTAACCCAACCACAGGAACAAATCTGCAGAACTATTCGTATATAACCCTATCGGGTGGATATACTAACAATGCTACTTATACTTATAGCACAGTCGGTGGTGGAGCTTATAACACTGCTAGTAATAACGCTAGCACAGTCAGCGGCGGTTATACCAATACTGCCAGCGGTTCGCGCTCTACGGTCAGTGGCGGCGTCACTGGCACTGCCAGTGGTGACTACTCAACAGTCGGCGGCGGCAGTAATAACATAGCCAGTGGTGTCAGTGCCGTGATCGGCGGTGGTCAGAATAATGCTGCCATCGGCAGTTCCAGCACTGTTGCCGGCGGAAACAGCAACTCCGTCAGCGGTTTGTATTCAACAGTCGGCGGTGGATTTACCAACACTGCCAGCGCGCTCAATGCCACAGTGGCTGGCGGAAACCAAAACACTGCAAGCGGTGCCGGTGCCAGCGTTGGTGGCGGAAATCTGAATAGCGCCACTGCTCAAGGTTCTAGGGTGAGCGGTGGAACTTCTAACAGCACTTCAGGTGATTGGTCTTGGGTTGGTGGCCGTGATGTGCGGCTAGACGGAAATGCAGATCGCAGTTTTGTGTGGGGCTATTCAACAGGCACTTTGGATATAGGTGTTCCAGATGTATTTCTTATCTTTCCGGTAGACGATGCGACCGAGGATACTGCCGGCAGGCTCGGCGTTGGAACAATTAACCCTGCAACTACTCTCCATGTAAATTCGAATACAACTGCTGTCGCCGTTGCTACCATAGAGGATGACGATGCAATTTGTACGTTAAATCCAACAGTGGGTGCAAGCTGGAGCTGCAGCTCTGACGAAAGGCTCAAGACCAATATTGTAGATTTGGAATCTGCGCTTGAAGATGTGCTTGCGCTGCGTCCGGTAAGGTTCAACGTCATATCTACGGGAGAAGAACACATCGGCTTTATCGCTCAAGAGGTGCAGAAAGTCATGCCCCAGGCGGTTGATGATTCTGGCGAATATTTGACTTTGGCACAAGGCATGTTCATGCCACTTGTGGTCGGAGCAATTCAAGAGCAGCAAAAGCAAATTGAAGAATTAATGGAGATGAACGAAGCATTAAGACAGATCGTCTGCCTAGATCACCCAGAGGCAGATGTATGTATTCGTTAGTGACTGGTTGACCACATCTAGTTGGTCTTGTAAACTCTCGACATTATCTAGGGTAGTGTATGTCATTGCGAGGAGCATATGCGACGAAGCAATCCCAGCATATCCGCAAATTACCGGAGATTGCTTCGGTCGCCCGTCCTGAGCAGGGTCGAAGGATTCCTTCCTCGCAATGACATCAAAGTGAACCTGAAACAATATCTTATTATAGGTTTTGGTCTGTTTATCCTGATGCTGGGCTTCGCTTCTGTATCAATAGCCCAGGATGAGCCTACCTCAATATCAGTAGATATGGGTTCTATTGAGGAAGAGATCTACTTTGCCGAGGATGAGCTGGTTACCGGGCCAAGCAAGCGCGAAGTTAAGCTCTCTGAAGCCCCTGCCAACGTCATAGTCATCACCAATGAAGATATCATACAATCCGGCGCAACGTGCCTGGCAGAGGTATTCAGACGTGTGCCTGGAATGGATGTCATCCAAATCAGCAGCGCTGAAGATCAAGTCTCGATGCGTGGCTTTGCCGGCCCGCTTATCGATGACGAACGCATTGCCATATTCATCGACGGCCGCACATTTTATCACGAATTTATGAGCGGCACTGTCTGGACTCAGCTCCCTGTGCCCTTGGATGACATCAAACGCATTGAGCTCATCAAAGGTCCTATGTCCTCGCTTTATGGCAACAAAGCGATGCTGGGCATCATAAACATAGTCACTTACGAGCCCGAAGAAACGCGCACCTTGCTGCGCGGCGGCGGTGGGCGTTTTCGCATGGGCACTGCCCAGTTCATAAACGCCGGAAAGTTTGCAGAAGGGTACTGGTACAAGGTGTCGGGCGATTATATCCGCTACGACGAGAACACGGATTTTGCGGGCGACGGCAATACCAAGGCCGAAGAAACCTTGGCCCTGCTTGGCAAATTCAAAATGCAGCCACGTGAGGAGACGCAGGCGAGCCTCACCGGGGGAGTTACCCAGAGTTATGGCTTGATTCAGTTCGGAGGCCTTAGCCGATGGGAGGAGCGGCGCATCCTTTTAGATGGAAAGGCCAGCAACGATTTTGGCAAATGGGGCAAGCTGAATTTCCAATCCTATTGGGAAAGGCACTATAATTCTAGCCGCGATATCAATATGGGTAGTGTATTAATTGACAACGTAGATGCAGAACTTAGGCATTCGTTCTCCTTTGATATCAGCCATGATATCAAAAACACCCTGACCTATGGGTTGAACTACCGGTTTATAGATGTTAAGTCCGGCATCATAAGCCAATCTTTGCACAATTTTGCAGGTTTCATGCAAGACGAGTTTCGTTTTTTTGACAGGGTGATTTTAACCGGTGGGGTGCGTTTAGATTACCAAAAGGATTTTGCAGGGCTAAACACCTCGGCACATGGCAGCGTAGTTTTCTTGGCGCATCCTCGTTATACTCTGCGCTTGGGCTTTGGAACAGCGTTCAACAATCCCAACCTTATTCACTATTTTTTGGATGGAGCCCAGGCCATCTCTCCCTTCCCCAATGTAATTTTGGCAGGAAATCGCAACCTCAAGGCAGAGCGCATTTTATATTTTGATCTTGGCAACATCATTCGTCCTATAGACGAGCTCATGCTCCGCGCTGATTTCTTTTGTTATCGTTTGAATAATATGCTTACTCCTTCGATGCAGTTTGTTCCTCCTGCTTCTGTTCAGGTGCAATTTATAAACGACGGAGGCGCCAGGGCCATCGGCGGCGAGATAGGGGTAGAGGGCGAGATATTTAAATGGCTCACCGGCTATGCCAACTGGTCTTATCAGGATTTCAAGCCCATCAACGGAAATCTCAATCCTACGCCCAACCTCGCAAACCCAAAAAACAAGGCTAGCGCCGGCCTTAGGGGCTATTGGTTTGATCGCCGTTTTAGCACGAATGTAGATTTCAACTATGTTCGCCACAACTGGAAGCAAAACGGCGCAATCAATTTTCAGAACACGCCTTCGGTGAGGATCGATGATCTCTATCTGCTCAACGTGCGTGTTGCGTATTGGCCGATTAAAGATCATTTGGAACTGGCAGTAGCAGCCAACAACATATTGAATGACGATTCACCTCAGGTGCCAGCTCTAGATCCGACGTTTAACATCGTTCTTGCCGAGCCGTCAAAATTCAACATCTGGGGCTCGGTGCGTTATATTTTTTAATTATGGGCACCTCTAAAAACTTCAATTTCTTGTCTGTCATCCCCGCGAAGGCGGGGATCCAGTCATGAGAAACATTGATAAACACTGGATTCCCGCTTTCGCGGGAATGACACCAAACCCAATTGGCGTAGGTTTTTAGAGGTGCCCTTATGATACAGGGAATAGCAGCTGAGTCTTTGAATCTCCTCTACAAGATGAGTCCATATCTACTTTTTGGATTTTTCTTTGCCGGTGTGCTTCATGCATTCATCTCTCTTGATTGGATTGCCAGGCATCTTGGCAAGAGCAGCGTGGGTTCGGTGATCAAAGCCGTGATTTTGGGAATACCCCTGCCTCTGTGCTCATGCGGCGTGATACCTGCAGCAATTATGCTAAACAAAAAGGGCGCAAGCAGGGGAGCGGTTACTAGCTTTTTAATTGCCACGCCCATCACAGGCATCGACTCCATTCTTGCCACATATTCGCTAATGGGTTTTTTCTTTGCGCTATTTCGGGTGATCTCTTCAGCTGTAACCGCGATCATAGCAGGTCTTTTGGGAAACTTGTTTTTAAGAGGATTGCCGCCCGCAGTAGATCTGGAATCGTTAGAAAAGCATCATTGCCACGAGCCTGGTATGGAGGCTTCGTGCGAGTGCGAATGCCACAGCATCACAATATGGGATAAAGCGCGCGAGCTGTTTCGATATGCATTTGTCGAACTGCTCGGCGATATCTGGCGCTGGTTGGTAATCGGGTTGCTCATAGCTGGGCTCATCGCGTATTTTGTGCCGAGTGCATTTGTAGAGAGGTATTTGGGCTCTCATATATTATCCATGCTCGTGATGCTCATCGTAGGCATACCCATGTACGTATGCTCCACAGGATCGCTTCCCATTGCCGCAGCGCTGATGATAAAGGGCATGAGCCCAGGCGCTGCCATGGTCTTTTTGCTGGCAGGTCCTGCTACCAACGCTGTTACCATAACGGTTGTCTCAAAGGAGTTGGGTAAGGCAGCCACAATTATCTATGTGCTCACCATAGCGGTGATGAGCATTCTGTCTGGACTTGTGCTAAATGAGATCTGGTACGGATATGGCATGAGCATGCGCGCATTATCGGGCGGCATGGCCATGATCCCGCATTGGGTTGAGGTAGCATCTAGCATAATACTCGTACTGCTCATCATCCACGTCGTGATTCGCAACCTCATCGGAGCAAAGCATAAACATTAGGAGCAAAGCATAAACATTAATAGTTACGCTGATCCCTGATCCCTTGCATTGCCCCAAACCATGACGGAGCAATTTTAAGGGCGTACTGATTTTTAGCTGCCAGCAAGCACAAAATTGCTTTCTAGGAGAGTCTGTTGAGTGGTAACCACTACCAATAAAGTGGAAATAGAGCAGTTAAGGGAAGAATCTTTACTAAGATCTAGCAACAATCCTAGCAAAAGCACGCACCAATGCATTTACGGCAGTGAGTTTGAGATGAGATGTTGGATATAAAGTCGGTTATTCTGGTGGATCTGAAGCAGACAACCTCTGCTTTTCTTCCCTTCTGCTTACCTTAAAGGCCTTCATTTCATTACAAAGAGCTTCATATTGACTCTTGATCCAGTCCGGATCCCCTATAAAACAAGTGTTCGACATATCAATCTTACCCTGTTGGGTAAGCTCCCCCACCATATCACGATATGCTTGCTGCCGCTCCTTTGGAGTCTCGCCTAGCGTAAGATAAGATGGAGCTGGCGTGATCAATGGGTCATCATGCCCATATGCATAATAGGCATATGATGACCATCTGGCATCTTCTGCCTTCTTATCTCGACCACATCGTACGCCATTCAGATCACCATAAGTCATGGCAGTAAGCATATGCTTATCGTCTTGTATCCGCTTTGACTTGAAGCGATCCATAACCACTTGCCCACGTCTTTTCAGGCGTTTATTTACCTTGCGAGCGAGGAGATTGTTAACCACGCGGAAGAAATTAGAAAATGCCTCTCTTGAAGTAATTGTGCCTGTCATGTGAGGGTGGTTTTCCATAAACTGGTAGGAGTGGAAGTATACGCCATATCTGTCTTTATATTTGAGGAGAAGATCATAGTAGATCTGCTTGGCCCAATCATCATGCAAGAGCCAGTCTTTGTTGTGGCACTGCCATGTGACGTGAAATGAGGAACCATCACAAACTATGAGATAACGAGGACGATATGCCATGCTTGGTGTATAAGCATGAATCATGCCAGCTCAGCAAAAAATTGAAGAAGGGAAATAGTTTTGGAATATTGAAGAGATGCATACTTCGCAGTAAACGTATTGCTCCGTCACACTGCACAGATTCGCTGCACCCTGCACAAAAACGCATCACATAATTGCTCCGTCATGG